>NZ_JBSSBV010000015.1:0-59497 GCF_054059115.1 Thermostichus sp. MS-CIW-26 | reverse complement strand
TCTTCCTCTTGCCCAAACTTGTACCCCAGGTTCTGAGACTCCTCTTCCGAGGTCTCCCGAATCAGGCTCGAGGTCACCAGCGACCCGTGCATGGCACTAAACAGCGCACCCCCAAACACGCCAGCCACGCCCAGCTGGTGGAACGGGTGCATCAGGATGTTGTGCTCTGCCTGGAACACCAGCATGAAGTTGAAGGTCCCCGAAATCCCCAGGGGCATCCCATCCGAGAACGACCCCTGCCCAATCGGGTAAATCAAAAACACTGCTGTGGCCGCTGCCACGGGCGCAGAGTAAGCCACCGCAATCCAGGGCCGCATCCCCAAACGGTAGCTCAGCTCCCATTCGCGTCCCATGTAGCAGAACACCCCAATCAAAAAGTGCAGCACAATCAGCTGGTACGGACCGCCGTTGTACAGCCACTCGTCCAGTGAGGCGGCTTCCCAAATCGGGTAAAAGTGCAGGCCAATGGCTGCCGAAGAGGGCACTACAGCCCCAGAAATGATGTTGTTCCCGTACAGCAAGGAACCGGAAACGGGCTCGCGGATGCCGTCGATGTCCACCGGCGGAGCCCCAATGAAGGCGATGATAAAGCAGGTGGTGGCAGTCAGGAGGGTGGGAATCATCAGCACCCCAAACCAGCCAATGTAAAGGCGGTTATCGGTGGAGGTGACCCACTCGCAGAACTGCTCCCACACGTTGCTGGTTGAGCGACGTTGGATAACAGTAGTCATGAGGACAAACTTCCCTAAGGAAGCGCGAAGATTGACAACCTAAACTTAAAACATCCGTTAAGTTTCGTCAACTACCTGCCTCAAAAATGAGGAGGGGATCCCTTTCTCTATCGGCTGCCCCTCGGCAGAAAGAGGGCTTCTAAGGCCTGGCCGAGAGTCGGTTCCATCACCACCCGGTCTTCGTAGGCAGCGATCACCCGGGTGAGCTGAGGCAAGCGGCCCTGTTCTGCTTCGATGTAAAGGGGCTGAACATAGAGCAAAGAAGTCTCGATAGGAATGACCAGCAGCGTGCCCAGGTTCACCCGCGACCCATGCTGGTTCCAGAGGGAAATTTGCTCGGAGATTAAGGGATCCTGATTGACCCGTGCTTCCACCTGTTCCGGGCCATAGATGAGCCGTTGCTTGGAAAACTCGTACACCAGGAGCTTGCCGTAGTTTTCCCCGTCGCAGCGGGCCGCTATCCAAGCCACCATGTTCTGCTTGTTAACAGGGGCATAGGGGGAGAGGAGGACGAACTCAGGAGTGTGGTTTGCAACCCCTTGGGGATCCCTCGGCAAGGTGAGAATGAGATACTGCGGCTGCATGGGAATGCGCCGTCGATTGCGGAACTGGCCGGGGATCTGCCATTGATCCTCGCGGTTGTAGAAGAGGCGGGGATCCGTCATGTGGTAGGTGGCAAACTGCTGCGCTTGCAGGCGGAAGAGGTCTTGGGGATAGCGGATGTGTTGCCGCAGCGGCTCCGGCATTGCCTCCAGAGGCTTGAAGAGGGTGGGGTAGATGCGGGCGTAGGCTTGGATGAGGGGATCCTGAGGGTCGGCGATGTACCAGTCGATGCTGCCGTTGTAGGCGTCCATCACCGCCTTGACCGAGTTGCGGATGTAGTTGAAGGGAAAGCCGGGCAGGTGCTCCGAGTAGGGGTAGCGGCTGCTGGTGGTATAGGCATCGAAAAACCAGTAGAGCTTGCCATCTCCGATCACTAGGTAGGGATCCCGGTCGTAGAGCAAAAAGGGCATCACCCGACGGATGCGCTCGCGGATTTGGCGGCGATAGAGAAAGCGGGTGGCAGAAGACAGCTCGCGGCTGAGAAGGATGCGCAGATCGCCAAAATGCCAGGCGTAGAGAAACCGCTGCCAGAGGTGGGGAATGGGCACGCCACCGCTGCCCTGATAGCTGCTGTACACATAGCGCTCTGCTGCAGGGTAGTCCAATTCCCGCGCCTCAGCGCCCACGAAAACATCGGTGGTGGTCAGCTCGCCATAGTAGAGGGCCGGCTGCTCCACCCGCAAGACGGAGGCCACCTCAGGGTAGCGAGGAGAAACCCGCGGCGGAATATCCGACAGGAAAAAGTCCGGCAGGCCCTCAGGGGTCACCACGTTCACCGGGCTGAGGGTGAGGCCATAGCCGTGGGTGTAGAAAAACCGCCGGTTAACCCAGGTTTGGGCGGCGGGGGGCACCTGGGCAAAGTCCAGCTCGCGGGCGGCATGCATAACTTGGCGCAATTCTCCCCCAATGCGGTAGCGATCCACATTCACATAGGGAAATTGGTAGTAGGGGCGGATTTCTTGCAGTTGGCGGTAGGTGGCCAATAGAGGCTCCGCATCCCAGAGGCGCACGTTGCTCAGGGTGGATTGATTCTGCTGCAGGATCTCCCAGGTGAGGGCTCCCCCTTCCGGGAAGGGTTGGACTTCGACATCGGCCAGGCCAAAGCCAGCACGGGTAAAACGGATGTTGTCCTCGATGTAGGGGCGCTCCAGCTCCAGCTCGTTGGGGGTGACCAAGAAGGTCTGCACCAGTTGGGGGTAAAGTTGGGTGGTCAGCAGCCCAAACCCCAGGTAGGCCCCCCAGAGGATGGCCGGCGCCAGGAGAGAGCTGGCCCAGGAAGGGCACCAGGACTTGAGGAAAGGAAGGTTGAGGCGGATCCCTTGGCGAGCCAAAGCCCAGAACCCCACTGCCGTCAAGCCCGCCACCCCGCTCATCAAGGTCGTGGCCGGCAGAGTTGCATGCACATCGGCAAAACCGGCCCCAAACACAACGCCGCGGGTGGAATAGAGCAGCTCGTAGCGCTCCAGCCAATGGCCCCAAGCCCGAATGAGAAACAGGGATCCCCCCAAGATCAGCAGGTGCCGCTGGGCATAGAGAGAAAGGGCCAAGGTCAGCCGTTGCTCGGAAAGCCCCAGCTCTACCAAGTAGATGAGGACAACGGCAATCAAGGTGAGCAGCACCAGGTTGAAGCACCACTGCTGCACCGTCTCCCAGAAAGGCAGGCTGAAGAGAAAAAAGCCGAGATCGCGGTTGAAAATGGGATCCGACTCCCCGACGGGCCCCTGGTTCAGCCAGAGCAACAGCGTGAACCAGTGATTGGAAAGAGACCAAGCAAAGAAGCCACTCAAACCTGTGGCAATCGCCCAGGCCCCGGTCAAGGTTGCCCCCCGCCAGCAGGAGCAGATGTTGGATCCCACCACCGCCAGGGCAAAGAGGAAAGCGCCCAGGCCCAGCCCCCAGCGGGCAATTACCCGCGTCCACAGCACCGGCAGGGCATTCAGCTCGGCAAACCAGGCCAGATCTACGTAGAAAGCCGCCAAGCCCGTGATGGCCAGGATCCCCAGCCCCACCCCCAGCAGCAGAAACAATCCTCGCCGCAACCTCTGCATCGCCTCAGGATCCTCGGCTCAAAGCTGTTCTTGGTCGCGTCAGCGGTGCAGTTTCCCTTCGCCCGAGCGTTGCGGAACAACACAGGGTGCCGTAGGCATAGCCCTGTTCTAGCTGTTGCACCGCCTGCACCAAGCCTGCCGGCCCGCCGTCCACCCGCACCACCGGGATCCCCACCTGGGCCTGCACCTCTTGCCAGGTCAGATCGTCCAAAAAGCGCTCCCCATCCTTAAGGGCAATCTGAGGTAGCAGCAGCCCATCGTAGGCCGCCAAGTTTTCAACCGATTTCAAGGCATTCAAGACATCTTGGCCCGTCAGCAGCCCGGTTACCGTCAGGGTTTGTCCCCAAAATTGGCTGGCAATAGGCAAAAGATCCAACTGCAGCCCGCGGATGCGGTTCATCTGCTCCACCACAGGCTGGAAGGCTTGCTCTACGGCATTGCCCACCACCCACAGAACCTTGAGGGGAGAAGGGAGCTCAGGCGGCAGTTTGAGCTGCTCGAACTGGCTGAGGAAAAGCCGCAGGGATCCCACGCCATTCCCCAGTTGGGGGTAATCTTCATAGTGCTCTGCCGGGGGCAGTTCCCACCCCGCCAGCAGATACCACTCATCGGCCAGCCAGGCAAAGGTGGATCCCAATTCTTGCCGAAACCCGACCTGCAAGGTTTCCACCTGCCGGATCACTTCTCGGGCCTTGGCCGCATCGACAGGAACCAGCTCATCACCAGGGGGGCGAAAGCGCGTCAACCCCACCGGCACCACTGCTGCCGAGAGGACGGTGGGGATCCCGTCTACGGGCCGGCGAAAGGCGGCCAAATCGAGGAGTGTGCGGGTGAGGTGATACCCATCGTTCCAGCCTGGGCAGACCACCACCTGTGCGTGCAGTTGCAAGCGATGCTGGCGAAACCAGGCCAACTGCTCCAAAATCAGGCCAGCCCGCGGGTTTTTGAGCAAGCGGCTGCGCAGCTCCGGGTCGGTAGCATGCACTGACACGTAGAGGGGAGAAAGGCGCAGGCGAGCGATGCGCTCCCATTCGGCAGCAGGCAAGTTGGTGAGGGTGAGGTAGCTGCCGTAGAGAAAGCTGAGGCGGTAGTCGTCGTCCTTGAGGTGCAGCGTTGCCCGCATTTCCGGAGGTTGTTGGTCGATGAAGCAAAAGGGGCAAGCGTTGGCGCACTGGATCAGGCCATCGAACAGGGCTGTCTCAAACTCTAGCCCCAGATCCTCGTCGATTCCCTTCTCCAGCTCAACTGTGCGCGGGATCCCTTGGCTATCCAAGATCTCCAGGCTTACATACTCCTCGGCGATCAGGAAGCGGTAGTCGATGAGATCGCGGGGGCGTTCGCCGTTGATGCTGACCAGGGCCTCTCCAGGTTGGATGCCCACTTCTGCTGCCAGGGATCCGGGTAAAACAGCGCTGATACGGGCGGGCTTGAGACTAGCACGAGACATAGCTAACTCATCCTCAACTGATGTGCCATTTGCCCCAGCAGGACGAAGTTCTGGGTCGGGACAGTGTTGCGGAGCAATAACGAGGCTCGGTTGACTACAAACAGTTGACTACAAACAGCGGAGAATAGCCGCCTCTAGCTCGGTTTGGCTGAGATCCGTTACCACAAACACCTCTTGCACGCTGCTTCCCTTGCGGGCCACCAGCTTGTACCCGCCCCGGATCGGCACCGAAACCCGCAACTGCAACTGGGGGATCCGCCCACGGCTGCAGGACAGAGCGCCCGGCGTCACGGTTTTAATGCCCGCCTGCCGGGTCAGGCGTTCCAAAACAGGGATCAACCCTGAGATGTGGGTGGAGTGGTTCCAAACCAGACGACCAGAGGGCTCAGACATAGCGGCTAGAGTGAGGAGAGGATGGGATCCCTATCCTATTCCTCCACCCATACCTGGTGCTCGGCAACCCTGTGGAAAAGCCGCATGCCCAAGATGTCTGAAGATTCCCTGCCTGCGGTCGTGGCTCTGATCTTGGCCGGGGGCAACAGCCGCCGCATGGGATCCGACAAAGCCTTGGTGCTTTGGGATGGGATCCCCCTGCTGCGACGGGTGGCTCAGGTGGCAGCAGCCTGCGCCGACGCGGTTTACATCCTCACCCCCTGGCCGGAGCGCTATGCGTCGGTGGTGGATCCCGGTTGGCATCTCTGGCGGGAAAACGTTCCCCCCCTGGTCGGGCAAGACCCACGTGGTCGGGACAGCATTGCGGAGCAACACCGAGGCCCGCTGCTGGCCTTTCAAGAGGGGATCCGGCGGCTACAAACCTTGGCTGCTCCCCCGGAGTGGATCCTGCTGCTGGCCTGCGATCTGCCCTGCTTGCAGGAGCAGGTTCTTGGGGATTGGCGACAGCGCCTTGCCACCCTGCCCCCTCAGACGGTGGCCGCCCTGCCCAAAAGTCAGCGGGGCTGGGAGCCCCTGTGTGGCTTCTATCGCCTGGCGCAGCTAGGTTCTCTGGAGAGTTTCTTGCAGGCAGGAGGAAGATCCTTTCAGGTCTGGCTATCCCAGGTGCCAACAGCCATCCTACCCCTGGCCGTTCCCGACAGCGGGACGGAGTCCCTTGAGAGGATGCTCACCAATTGCAACACCCCTGCCGATCTGCAGCTCGGGGAACAACTGGGTAGAGGGTGATCCCTGGGATCGGCAAAGGGAGGGATCCCCTCATGTCACAATGGGTAAAGATTTGCTCGGTTTCTTATCTCGGCGCCGTGCTTACTTCCCTTTACTACCGCGAGATCCCTTGCCCCGATAGTGCTCAAGTGCTGCGCTGGCTACAGGAGTGTATCCCCCTGCCCCAAGGCAGCCAGAAGGTTCTTACCCCCACGGGCTTGCGCCTACAGGGATCCGGCGCTGAGCTGGCCCTTTTCTTGTGGTCGGGGCTGAACACTACCTATCTCAAGGTGTTCCAGTGGTCGGAACAGCCCTTCCCCCGCCAAGCTCGCTGGCTGGGAGAGCTGGAACAGGCCATTCAAAGCCAATTTCCCCACCGCTACCCGCAGTTGCCCCAGATCGATCTGAACCGGGGATCCATCTTCGATCAGCTTGAGCCTTTCTACCCGCAAACGGTGAAGTATTTTCGGCGGATCCCCAATGGAGAATTTGACCTGCAGCGGGTGTACTGGTGGGAAAAGCGCTGGCGGGAAGAAGTGCAACATTGCCACGCAGCCCACCGCCCTGCTCAGCCGGTCTTGTTTCGCCAGCCTGCCCCTGAGCCGGCCCCGGTGGAGTGGGATCTGGCCATCGTGGGAGGAGCGCTGGGAGCCATCTATGGAGCGGCCATGGCTCGCTTGGGCTACCGCGTGGCCTTGGTGGAGCGACTCCCTTTTGGCCGCATGAACCGCGAGTGGAACATCTCCCGGCGGGAGCTGCAAACCCTGGTGGATTTGGGCCTTTTGAGCGCCGAGCAGATGGAGAGCTTGATCCTGCGGGAATACACGGATGGGTTCAACAAGTTTTTTGACGGCAATAGCCCGGTTCGCGCTCCCGTTTTGCACACGCCGACGGTACTCAATCTGGCCATTGACGCGGAAAAGCTATTGCAGCTCTGTGGCCAAATCCTCACTTCCTGCGGGGGAGCTATCTACGAGCGCACCGAGTTTCAGCGGGCCTATGTTGGCGAACAAGGCGTCACGCTGGTTTTGAAGGATTTGCCCACCGGCGAGGAGTTTCGGCTGGGATCCCGCCTTGTGGTGGATGCTATGGGAACAGTCTCTCCCATTGCCCAGCAGCTTTACCGCCATCGGGCTTTTGATAGCGTCTGCCCCACGGTGGGGGCTACCATTGCGGGGGGGTTTGAGCCAGGGGTATGGGATCCCCAGTTTGGGGACATTCTGGCCAGCCACGGGGACATCAGCCGCGGTCGGCAACTCATTTGGGAGCTGTTCCCCGGCCCAGGCGAAGATCTTACCTTTTATCTGTTCCACTACCACCAGGTGCATCCGGAAAACCCCGGATCCCTGCTGGAACTGTACGAAGATTTTTTCACCATTCTGCCGGAATACCGCCGCTGCGACCCAGAGCGCCTGCAGTGGAAAAAAGCGACCTTCGGCTATATCCCCGGACGATTTGGCCAGCCCCGGCACCCTGTTCGCGGCAGCGGGGCGGAGTCTTCGGAACCCTTTGACCGGATACTGCTCATAGGGGATGCGGCGGCTATGCAATCGCCCCTTAGCTTTACCGGCTTTGGATCCCTGGTGCGCAATTGCCCCCGCCTGTGCGATCTGCTGAATACGGCGCTGCGCCACGACCTGCTCAGGGCGGCGGACTTAGCCCAGATCCGGGCCTACCAGGGCAACTCGGCCGTCACCTGGCTCTTCTCGCGGGGGATGATGGTGCCCACCGGCAAGGTGCTGCCCCCCGAGCGCATCAATGCCACTCTCAACAGCTTTTTCGGCATTCTCGCCACCGAGCCGCCGGAGGTGGTGGACGATTTCATCAAAGACCGGGCTGGCTGGCTGGCCTTTAACCGCATGGCCATCAAAGCTGCCCTACAAAACCCACGGCTGCTGCTGTGGATCTGGGAGGCCGTAGGGGCCAAAGGCTTTGCCCAGTGGCTGCCCACCTACTTCAGCTATACCGGCCTGGCCTTGACCTCTACTTTGTTCAGGGGCTGGCTTCCAAATCTGCTGCGTCGCCTGCAGCCCTGGCTAGAAGCGCGTTACCCCCGCCTGTGGCTGCGCTGCCTGCAGTGGAGCTACACCCTCACGTATGGGGTAGGGCAGCCGCGCATTCAGTTTCAACTCCCCCCCACTCAAGAAAAGGCCCAAGACGCAATACCGACTTGGATAGAGGAGAGGGCTTGAGCTGGTGGCGCGGTCGGAGAATGCGGCCACGCCAGTTTTTTGATGCCTGTGCTTTTGCTTGCCTCAAGTCACAATCTTCAATGTCTGCTTCAATGTCTGCAGAAAAGGCAGGTGACAATACAGCCTGTTCACAAACTGGGGGATACAAAAATCGTGTTTCCGAGGCTTGACCCCAACGAGGTTTAAAACAAGCAGGTTTATAGTCATTTTAAACAGAACTGAAAGATTTCTGTTGTATTGCTTCCTAACTCCCCTCTCCCTTTGGGAGAGGGGTTGGGGGTGAGGGATGACTCCCTCTGGGAAAGGGGCTGGGGGTGGTCGCGGCAGCGGCGCGGAACGCTTGGGGAGTGTCTCAATTAGCCTAGAATGACCATACAACCGTATCCCGTGGTCCCTTAGTGGGCTGTAGTTGTGTAGCTAAAGCCAATTAGCAAAAGATCCCATTGGATGCTAGCAGTCCTCACTTGTGTTTGCTAGCAGCTTTACCTCTTATCTGCACAGATTTCTGCACAGATTATTTACACAGAGCTGAACGAGGGAGTACCCATCAGGCAAAGCCTTCCTCTGTGGCGCAAAAGTATTTCGCCACGCAGGGATCTGCCTGTCCTTTGCCTTGGCATTTTGCCCAAGTTGAGTATAATCAATACCTAACATCCAGGATCAGATCGAGGATAGTTGGGAAGGGATCCCAACCTTGATTTGGTTTTGAGACTGCTAGCCCCCTTTTTAGAATCTTTCGCAAAAAACTCTGTAGGACTGAGCCCAGTCGCGTCAGCGTTGCGGAGCAACATGGTTTACACCTTCGAGATCATCGGCATCGCCCCTGCTCTACAGTTCTTTCATCAGCAACAGAAGCTGGCCCAGCGGCCCTGTGGGGTGGAATACCTGGGTACCAGCTCCTGCACCCTCGATGCGTTGCTGGGATCCCTGGAGGAAGTGCCGGCCCGGCGCGGCTGGGACTTGGATCAGTTGGTCGACGCTGTTATCCGCTTTTGGTGCAGCAACCCCGATTTGGTGAGTTTGTGGCGCTCTCGTTTTCGCGATGCCGGGCGAGATGCGCTGTTGGTCTCGCGAGTGGGGCATATTCAATCACTGCGGCAGGAATTTGAATGGCTGCTGAAGCAGTAGGTGCCGAGCGCCACTCTCGCCACCTGGGTGGGAGAATGTGCGGTTAGCAGGTAGGCTAAGGGCAGAACTAATTTGTGAGCACCCATGAGCGACACAGTTTTCGGCAGGATTATTCGCAGGGAGATCCCTGCACAAATCGTTTACGAAGACGATAGAGCCCTGGCCTTCAAAGATATTGCCCCCCAAGCCCCTGTACACATTTTGGTGGTGCCCAAAGAGCCCATCCCCGGCATTTCCCAGGCCAAGCCCGAACATGAGGCATTGCTGGGACATCTCCTGCTGACCGCTCAGCGGGTGGCTGCCGAGGCAGGTTTAAATAAAGGCTACCGATTGGTGATCAACGAAGGAGAAGACGGCGGGCAAACCGTCTTTCATCTCCACATTCACGTTCTGGGCGGTCGGGGGATGGGCTGGCCCCCAGGTTGAGCGATGGTTTTTCCCACCCATTGGAGCCTCTGCAGGTACAATCCTGTCATTACTGAGGACAAACGGCGGGCGGGGTCTGGGATCGATGGAGTGGCACGTAACCGATGCAGAGAGTTTGATGATCATCGACCAGGAGGTGGGCAAGCACGAGCTTTCTCCTGCTGAGTACGAGGTGGTTCGTCGGGTTATTTATGCTACTGCCGACTTTGAGTACTTAAACCTCATCCGTTTTGGTAACGAAGCCTTACAGGCTGGGGCGGCGGCCTTGGCAGCGCGTACCACCATTGTGGTCGATGAGCCGATGGTACAGGTGGGCATTGCCTGGGCTGTTCAGAACACCTTTTCCAACCCCATCTACTGCGGCAGCGAAGCGATTACCCGTCCCCAAAGGGACAAGACCCGCTCCGCTTGGGGCTTGGAAACCCTGGCCCAACGCTACCCTGAGGCGATCTTTGTGATTGGCCAATCCCAGACTGCCCTCTCCACCTTGGTGCAGCTGATTAGAAAGAAGGAGGTGGCCCCTGCTCTGGTCATCGCCACGCCGGCTGGGTTTGTGAACGTGGTGCAAGCCAAGCAGGAGCTAGCCGATTCCATGGTGCCCCACATCCGCACTGAGGGACGCAAAGGAGGCCCGGCAGTGGCTGCAGCGGTGTTGGATGGCCTGCTGGACTTGGCTTGGCACGCCTATGTACGGGTCAGCAGCGCAGACTATCCTGGCAAATCCGCGGTTTCATGACATGCTCCTTGCCCTTGGGCACCGTTCGCGGAAACAAGCCAAAACTTTGGCACTCAAAGCACATTTTTTCAGCAGTTGACTGCCCTGCCGCTGAAATCTCGCTTGGGACACCGCGCTTTATGGTCGTTTCAGTTTAGGGTGAGACGCCTGGACTACCGATCGCGCCAGCGGGACGGAGTCCTTGAAAAGCCTTCTGGCCTCGTGCATTCAATCATTCACTGTTTGAGGTGTGGGTGCAATGTCCTAGTTTGAATCGAAGTTTGAATTGAAATGACCATACACCCCTATAGTCAGTTGCTCTAGCGGTGCGGATGAGCTGGGGGCCTCGCAGCACTTTTGGGTCAAGAGTGGGTCTGCTGATCCAGATCACCCAGCCAAGGGGATCCCGGTCACTCGGCCTGCAAATTGGCATGGGCAAGATGGGAGCTGCGCTCTCAGTCCTGCCTCTTCAGAAAATGGCCTGAGAAGCGGCTGGGTTGAGCTTATGGAGGGATCTTCCCGTGCGGCGTGCCATCTTCTTTTGCTGGAGCGGTTGCCTTCTGGCCTTGTTTTTTGCGCCGGGGGCTTGGGCACAAGCTGAGCCATGCCCGGTGGTCGTCCTTTCGCCCTCTTCACAGTTGCAGTTGTCAGAATCGTCAACACTTGCCTCTACTCTCTCGACAGCCCAGAAAGTGCTCCACACTGCTACTGCACTCGACAAGGCAGAGGTTATCGCTACGCAACATTTTCGCGAACCGGTCAGCCCCTACCAGCGCTGGCGACAGAGGTATGCCCCCTCGGATCCCCTCTCTTCGGGTTTGGGCAGCGTCCCTTATCGGCCAGCCCAGCAGGGATCCCAAAGGATTCAACAGGGAACAGAGGGGCTGCCCTTAGGGCCTGCGACCCGCCAAGGGGAACAGCTGGAGCAGATCGGGATCCGCCTGGGAGAAGACAGCCCCTTCTTCCTACATCCCAGTGGGTTGGTCTATCGGCAGTCCTATTGAAGTTTTTGTGAGTCTGTTCGCTACAGGGATCCCAGCTTCCCCAGGGAGAAGGGCTGGAGGTGAGGGATCATCTCTCACTTCTCCCTTCTCACTGCTCACGCCTCAATCAGTAATGATTCCCCACCTTGCGGTGGTGGATGGCAGTAAGGCCCTCTGGGCTGGAGACCCGACCAGCTTCTAGGGTGCTGTACACCACCCAGTGATCGCTGGTTTCCAGGCGGCTCACCACGCGGCACTCCAGGTAGGCCAAAGCATCGGCCAAGATGGGGGATCCGTTAGCAGCAGGGTAGGTCTTGATCCCGGCAAAGCGGTCGGCTCCCGGTGGAAATCGCTTCAGGAAGTGGCGCATCAAGGGTTGGTAATGGCCTTCTTGCAGCACGTTTAACACGAAGGTATCTCCCACCTGCAGGAAGGATTCGATGGCCCGATCCTTGGCCACCGCAATGCTGATCCCCGGCGGATCGGTGCTGGCTTGGGCTACCCAGGAGGCGAGCATAGCGCTGGTGGCTTGCCCTTTGCGGGCAGTGATGATGTAGAGGCCATTGCTAATGCGGCCCAGGGCGCGATCCAGGTCGGCATCCAAGGCTTTCATCTGCTGAATGCTGCGATCCCGGGTCAGCCACTGCCCTAGGTCGGTACCTGCTTCTTCGGCCAGTTGCAGCAGAGCCTCGCCGGCAGGCTGCTTAAGCAGAATGGGGGCAAACACCTCTTTGGCGCCGATCTCCTGCAGGGTGTTGCGGCAGAGGTACACCGACTCGTCGTCTTCCCCCCCTGACTCGAACAGGCCAAAGCCCTGCTTGCTGTGGGCAGAGGCCAGCAGGGTTTTCAGCAGCACCTGGGTAGTGGCCGCCTCTGGCCCCGATTGGGGCGGCATGCCTATCACCACACCGGCGGCCAAGCTCATCAGCTCCCGCACCTCGTGGGCATCCACCAGCCGCAAATCTGCCAGCTCCACCTGGATGCCGGTTTTTTGGATCCCACGGGCAATGGCTTGAGCCAAGGTTTCCGCCTGGCCATAGCCGGACAGGTAGAACACTGCCACCAGGCGCTCGGCTTTGGCCTGCTCGAGGCTCCAGGTGCGATATTGCCCCACCCAGTCGGACAGGTGATGGCGCAGTAGGGGGCCGTGGCCGGTAGCAATGGCAGCGATGGGAGGCAAGGCTTCCATGCGCTTCAGGGCGGACAACACCGAGCGGGCGTTGGGCCCCATGAGGCAGTCGTAGTAGAGCTTGAAGTCGGCCTGCAACAGGTGGGGATGTTCGTCCCAGGCGAAATCGTCGCAGTAGTGCATCCCAAACACGTCGCAGGTGTAAAGGATCTGGGTGCCGTGGTCGTAGGTGAGGATGGTGTCGGGCCAGTGCAAGTTGGGGGCAGAGATAAATTCCAGGACATGCCCCTTGCCCAGATCCAAGCGATCTCCCTGTTTCACCACCAGCCGCTGGAAGGGCCGATGCACCAGATCTTCCAGAAATTGCACCGCCACCTTGGAGGCCACCACCGTCATCTGGGGCGCCAGCTCCAGCAGATCCCCAACCAGGCCGCTGTGATCTGGCTCGGTGTGGCTGACCACCAGGTAGTCGATCGCAGTGGGATCCACGATCCCTTGCAGGCAATCCAGGTACAACTGGCGAAACTTCTCGTGGGAGGTGTCGATGAGGGCCACCTTCTCGCCGCGAATCAAGAAGGAGTTGTAGGTGGTGCCATTTTCCAGAGCAAATTCGATGTCAAATCGATCCCGATCCCAATCTTGGGAGCGAATGGCAAGGGTGTCGGCCCCGATGGGCAGAGTTTGCAGCGTCAGATGGGGCTGGGCCAGGCGAGGTGCGACTTGAGGTGCAACTGCAGTGGTGGCCATGTTCTCTCCCTAACTTTAAGTCGGGTCACAATCCTGATCTCAATGTAACTGAATGTTTATGTTGACGGCGGATGAAGATGAGCTATGCAGGTTTGGAAATCCTTATGGAATGCTTTTAGGGATCCTTGGGTTCCTGACTATCGAAGGGGTTGGGGCTTAGAACTGCAGCAAATTGGGCCAGGGTGTGGCGCAACTGATCCAGGTTTTGGCCGGTGGTGGCGGAAACAAACAGGGCTTTGGGGTAGAGCAGGCGGACGTCTTCCACCCATTCGGGGTCGAGGCGGTCGATTTTGTTGAACACCAGCTGGCGGGGACCAGTGGCCAAGGGCAGCTTGTCCAGCAAGGTTTCCACCGCCTCGATCTGTCCTTCCCAGTTGGGGTGAGACAGATCCACCACATGCAGCAGGGCATCCGCTTCCGTCACCTCTTCCAGGGTGGCTTGAAAGGCATCCACCAGTTGGTCTGGCAATTCGGTTAGAAATCCCACCGTGTCGGTCAGCAGGACCGCCTGCCGGTTGGGCAGATCCAGCCGCCGGGTAGTGGGATCCAAGGTGGCAAAGAGTTGGTCGGCCACGTAGACCTGGGCATGGGTGAGGGCATTGAGGAGGGTGGATTTGCCGGCGTTGGTGTAGCCCACCAGGGCCACCACGGGAATTTGGGATGCCTCGCGCCGTTGGCGCAGCCGCTGGCGGTGGCGGCGCAGCTCTTCCACCTCTTGCCGCAGCTTGCTGATGCGCCGCTGGATGGCCCGCCGCTCCATTTCCAGTTGGGTTTCCCCCGGGCCCCGAGTACCGATCCCACCCCCCAGCCGCGACATGGTGCGACCGCGACCGGCCAGGCGAGGCAGCAAATACTGCAGTTGCGCCAGCTCCACCTGCAGCTTCCCGGCTCGGGTTCTGGCCCGCTGGGCAAAAATATCCAGGATCACCTCGCTGCGATCCACCACCCGCACCCCCACCGCCTCTTCCAGGGTGCGCACCTGGCTGGGGGTAAGTTCCCGGTCGAACACCACCAAGTTAGCGCCCAGATCCTGGACCAGCAGAGCCAGCTCTTGCACCTTACCGGATCCGATTACCGTGGCCGAATTGGGGCCCTCCCGCCTCTGCCAGAGGGCTTGCAGCACCTGTCCGCCGGCACTCTCCACCAGGCGGCTCAGCTCCGCCAACCCATCCATGAGATCCTCGTAGCTCTGCCCGGACTCCTGCAGCCCCACCAGGATGGCCCGATCCTGATCCAGATCCACCTGGCGGGCGGTCAACTGGCGCCGAAACCCATCCTCCAGCTCCGCCACCAGCTCCTGCAGATCCTGTTCTGCCAGGATCCCCAAAGGCAAAGGCTCAGAAACCTGCCAACGGCGCTCTCCCTCCGGCAGCAGATGGGCCAGATAGGCCCGGTGAACAAAGCCCGTAGCCGCTCCTCCCCGGCGTCGGTGCCCTCCTGACTTGGACACGGAAAGGGTGATGAGGGCATCCAAACGCTGCAAAGCCATGGCCGTCAGCGCTTTTTGACCGGGGCCCCCCTCCCCCATTTGGGTGGTGATGCAGCGGATCCCGGATAGGCGCTCGGCCCCCTGGCGGGGCAATTCCCAAGCGGGAATCTGGGTTTCAAAAGGGGATCCCACCCCTACGCGGATCACCTGGCCGCGCCGGTTGAGGTAAACGCTGATGGGCCGGCCTTCCAACTCTTGGGTCAGGGATCCCAGCCGTTGGGCAAACTCCACCGTCACCAAGCGGTCGGGGGGTAGGCGCAGTTGATAGAGCCGTTGCAGTTGCTTTTGTTGGTGGGGCTTTAACCCTTTGGCCTGTTCGGGAAAGCGTCGTGGAGCGATAGCAGAGCTGAAGCGGGGGTCGGTCTGATGGCGAGAGGTGCTAGCCCTGGGCATAGGGACGGGGAAAGACCCAAAAACAAGCTTTCATCTACCATACACGCTAGCTGCCCGCAGGAACTTGGGATCCAAAAGCAACGGTGGCAAACACTGGCCCAGTGTTGCGGGGGCAACAGTACGGCGATGTCATCAGCAACGGGTGCAACATTCAAACCAAGGTCATTCCCGAACAAAAGTAGGCGGAATACTTCCATGACCCAACAGAGGTACGCATGGGGCAGCCAAACCCAGACGATCACAGGCTTCCTGCTCGCCCATCATCTGCTCAAGGTCAACCCCAAAGATGTCAATGTGTTGGATCTGCCCAAGCTGGGATCCCTGTATTGAGCTTGCTGTCGGTGAGAGAGTTTCCAAATCGGTTGGGCAGTCAGGGATCCCTTTCGCTCCGTGTTGCCGGAATCCTGCTGCAACTCGGAGTAGCTGCATAAATCGGAAAAATCCGTAGTGCCAGCTCTTAGTTATCATAGATGCACGATTTCAACATCACCCCATTTTCTGTGCAAATATTCAGCAACCAGCCTACGATGACAGTGCTCAGGAGTAGCTTCACTACAAAGCAGACACCCTCCATCGAGAATACTTTTATCCACTTGATCTTCAATGCGACGCTCGGCCATCAGCGACAAAAACTGTCTCTCGTAGTTAGACCATTCACCACTGGCTTTGTAAGCATCGAGAATCTCTTGAGTTGGTGCAAGTTCCGGCAAATGAACATATCCAAGCTTGCAGATCTCGCGAAGAAAAAACTCTAGATCCCTCTTTTTCGTGAATCCCGCCAGTTGCGAGGTGTTATTAAGTCGAGTATCAACAACTCGAACCAGACCAGGCTGTTTTAAGCGATTAAAAAATTGCTCTGCACTTTTCTTCGTAAACCCTATCGTAAATATCTTCATGGCCTCGCGCTCCGCTCATCATTTTTTGACATTTTCTCATCTCGATAGGCGACACGCCTGCCTTGAATGAGATAGGCTTCGGCTATACACTCTTCCCGACTTCTAAACAAGTCCCCCTCTGGAAGTTTGCAAAGGGCAAGAAGACGAGATTCTAGAGCCTCATGAGTCTCCAAAGAGCCATTGGCCAAGATGTGGTTGACCGGAATCCCACTTTGAAAAAGTTTACGCGCCACCAGCAACGATCTATGACATTCAATAGGGTCTTTCTCAGCACACATCAGTGCGATCCGATACCGACTAGAACATTGGATCAGACGGTCGATCCCTTCGAGGAAGGCTGGCTCATTTGCCAGTCGTTCATACTGAATCCTACCCTGATCATAGCAGCTCGGATTTTCGCTACGTCCTCCCAATTCTTTGCCCAGAAAGACGTAAGCAATACCTGCTGCCGCTAAAGCACTTTTCAACTTTTCTTGTGAATATTGAGGGACGTAACGGCTATATGGACGTGAGCGAACGTCGCCAATACCGGTGATGTTGTACTGGCGCAGTAAGTCTATGAAAAAATCAATCTCGTGGTTTGAGTGACCAATCGTGTAGATCTCTGATTTCATATGAGTCGACCTGAGTAGAGAACAGCCGCTATCAGCTTGTAGTAATAGCCCAAGTAGGGATCGCTAAGGCTAACACACAGCACCGGATCGGGGATGTCATATTGACCGTCTTCGCCCATTAGGAAATCCCGTTCAATCACAGGATCGGTAACATCCATGCAGTATTTTACTCCCTTGTATACAAACTCGCCGCGTACTCTACGCTTAGAATTCGGGTATCCTGGTGCCTTGTAACCAACCAACAGACGCAAATGCTCGACCGGTACAAGGTAAAGAGAAACTCCGCTTTCTCGCCCGACACTTAACCGGTTGTTCCACCCAGCATAGCTGCTCTCGCCAGTGCCCCAGAGATTCTCAGGGTTGTCTAGCCAACTGTTGATATCCTCCCAAGGCAGGTGGCCAACTTTTTTCCAGCGGTGCTTTGGATTGATAACGTGGTTCTCCCTCTGGTGAGGTAGTGGCTGAGGTGTATCACAAGAGACACAGAGAATATCAAGAAGTTCTGGGTCGCCACCGCTCTCGTAGTACCTCTCATGTTCAGAGACCTCATGTGACGGGCGGCTGCTGACAGGACGCACCCATTCTCCTGGCTCTCCGTTCTGCCATTCCTTGCCGGCAATACAGCGACCGGCCATTTTTCTGGAGTTGGCGAAACAGACAATCGTCTTGACGTAAGACATACAGGCTTCTGGGGCAAGGGCAAAGGCTCAATGGGAGTAATTTTCGGCTTCTTGAAAGTCCAGTAGTCAAATCCGTTCTTCAGGGCGAAAGGGGATCAAAAGGGCGCGGGGCGCTTTGGCATGGCGAGAGACCAAAATCAACGCCACAATACTGAGCAGATAGGGCAACATTAAGAAAAACTGATAGGGGATCCGGCTACCCCAAAGCTGCTGAAGGCGCAATTGCAAAGCATCAAACCCGGCAAACAGCAACGCTCCTCCTAAGGCTCGCCAGGGATCCCAAGCGGCAAAAACCACCAGAGCAATGCAAATCCACCCCCGCCCATTGACGATATTGAAGAAAAACGCATCGAACGCAGAGAGGGTTAAAAAAGCACCGGCCACGGCCATAAGAGCGCTGCCCACCATCACCGCTCCGGTACGAACGGCATAGACCGGGATCCCCTGGGAAGCGGCAGCCTGGGGATTTTCTCCAACCATGCGCACGGCGAGGCCCAGAGGAGTTCGGTAGAGGATGTAGGCCATGAGGGGCACCAGGAGAAGGCTGAGGTAGGTGAGGGGCGGCTGGGTAAACAGGGTTTCTCCCAGAAAGGGCAGGCTGGAGAGACCGGGGATCGGCCAAGGACTGAAGGGGACGATTTTGGGGGGAGAGGTGACCTGGGGCAGGGCCATGCGATAAACAAAATAAGCAGCATTCATGGTCAAGAGGGTAATGCCAATGCCGGTGACGTGCTGGGAAACCCCAAGGCGGACGGTCAACAGGCTGTGAATCAAGCCCACACCTGCACCGAGGACGGCAGCAAAGGCTACGCCCCACCACAATCCAGCTCCCTGATAGACCACCAGCCAACCGGCCATAGCCCCCAGGGTCATGATCCCTTCGATGCCCAGATTGAGAACGCCGGCCCGCTCACAGAGGACTTCGCCCAAAGTGCCAAAGAGCAAGGGAGTGGCAATGCGCAGGGTGGCCACCCAAAAGCTGGTGGTGCTGATTAAGCTGATTAGACTCAGGAGTGCAGACACGGGTGCTCAGTCCCAGCGCAGACGATAACGGGCCAATCCCATGCAGACCAACATCCACAGCAGGGCAGCAGCAACAATGACATCGGCAAGATAGGTGGGAACGCCCAAGCTACGCCCCATGGTATCGGCTCCCACATAAACCCCGGCAATGAAAACTGCGGCCCCCACCACCCCCAAGGGATGCAGTTGGGCCAACAGGGCAACAACAATGCCGGTGTAGCCAAAGCCCGGGGATAAATCCAAGGTGAGATAGCCCTTGAGCCCGAGAAGTTCACAAGCTCCCGCCAAGCCTGCCAGCCCACCTCCCAACAATGAGGTATATAAAATAACTCTCCGGACTGGGATGCCGAGGAACCTGGCCGCTTCTGGGTTGGCGCCTACGGCTCGCATTTCTAAGCCCCAAACGGTGAACCGCTCTATGGCCCACACCCCCAGGGCAGCGAGCAGGGCAATGATCAAACCGGCGTGGAGACGACTGCGGGGGATCAGCCGCGGCAGTAGGGCAGCATCCACAAGGGCACGACCTTGGGGCCAACCGAGAGCCAGAGGATCTTTGAGGGGGCCTTCCAGGAGATAGCTGATCCCGAGAAGAATGACAAAATTGAGCAGCAGGGTGGTCACCACTTCGTCCACCTGGAACTGAGTCTTGAGCCAGGCCGGGATCCACAGCAACAGCCCTCCGGCAATCCAGCCCGCCAGCAGCAGCACCAGCACCAACCACGGGCGCGGCAGCGAAAGCCCAGCGGTGCCCAAGAGGCTGGCAGCCAGAGCCCCACCATAAAACTGGCCTTCTGCACCGATGTTCCACAACTTGGCCCGAAAACACACCGCCACCGCCAATCCCGTCAGGATCAGGGGAATGGCCCGCGTCAAAGTTTCGCTCAGGGCAAAGGGGGATCCCACCGCTCCCCGCAGCAAAGCTCCATAGGCTGCCAAAACCGGGGATCCCGTCCACAGGATCAACAGGCTACAGGAGAGGAAAGCCAGGACAATGGCTGCCATCGGCGCGCTCAGGATCAGCCAGAGGGGCACCGTGGAACGGGGTTCAACACGCATCGGCCACCTCCTGCCCGGCCATGCGCAACCCCAAGGCGGTCACCGTTGTGGTTTGGGTTGGGATTGCTGGGGAAAGCCGACCGCGATAGAGCACCGCCACTCGATCCGCTAAACTCAGCAATTCATCCAAGTCTTCAGAAATGAGCAGGATCCCGGCTCCAGCTCGGGCTGCTGCCAGCAGTTGGGCATGCACGTAAGCCACAGCCCCCAGATCCAGTCCCCGCGTTGGCTGGTGAGCCACAATTACCTGGGGATCCCGACACAGCTCCCGCGAGAGGATCACTTTTTGCATATTTCCGCCGGACAGCAGTTGCACCGGCATCTGGAGCGCCTGCCGCGGATCCCCCCTCTGGAGTCCCCGCACGTCGTAGGTCTGTAGCCAGGTGTGAGCCTGCTGATAGATTTGCCGGTGACGCAGGATCCCCCACCGCGAGAATTCGGGATCCCGATAGCGCTTGATCACCCAATTCTCCCACAGGCTAAGGGAACCGATCAGTCCGGTCTTGTGGCGGTCTTCCGGGATCCGGGCCATGCCTTGCCGCACCATCTCAGCAGGAGAGATCAGCCGCAGGACTCGGCCATGCAGATGGAGATGACCTTGGTGGGGCCGGATCACCCCACAGACCAGATCTGCCAGGACGGATTGCCCATTGCCCGCCACCCCAGCAATACCCACGATTTCGTGACGCCGCACCGTCAAAGAAACCTGCTCCAGATGCTGCTGCCCCACCCGACAGGAGACCTGCTGCAACTCTAAGACCGTCTCCCCCGGAGACAAAGGGGCTTTGACCACCGCCGCCAACCGCTGCCCCACCATCGCTTCCGCCAGAGCTGTGGGATGGATCTCAGCCGTCTTGCCCGCCATCACCACCCGCCCTGACCGCAGCACCATCACCCGGTCACTGGTGCGCATCACCTCCTGGAGCTTGTGGGAAATCAGCAGGATCCCCAGCCCGCGACCGGCCATCTGCCGTAGGGTGTGAAAAAACGGCTCAATTTCCGGTGGGGTCAACACCGCCGTAGGCTCATCCAAAATCAGGATCCGCGCCCCTCGATACAGCACCTTGAGGATCTCCACCCGCTGCCGCTCCCCTAAGGTTAGAGATCCCACCAGAGCATCGGGATCCACGGCCAACCCCAATTCCTCAGCCAGCTTTTGGATGCGCCGCCGTCCCTCTCGCCGCCGAGACCATAGGTGCCACAGGGGCTGAGTGCCCAGCAGAATGTTGTCCAGCACCGATAGATTATCGGCCAAGACCACATGCTGATGCACCATGCCTATCCCCGCCGCCAGGGCAGCCGCCGGGGATCCCAGCTTGAGGGGCCGACCAAACACCCACACCTGACCCTGATCGGGAACATAGTGCCCAAACAGGATGTTCATCAGTGTCGTTTTGCCCGCCCCATTTTCCCCCAAGATGGCCAGAATCTCCCCGGCCCGCAGCTCAAGATCAATCTGGTCGTTGGCCAGCAGAGCACCAAAGCGCTTAGTAATGCCCACCACCTTCAAGGCCAAAGGCGCTTCAGAGGGTGGACTTGGGTTCGCTATCATCGATGGCTACAACAAAAGACCCTGCCAGAATCTCTGCCTGCCTCTGCATCACCTTAGCTTTCAGTTCAGCCGGAACCTTGTCGGCGAAGGTTCCCCAGTCGGAGAGGCTGGATCCCCCATATTTCATCATGCTGTAGATCCCGTAGTCCTCTGCCTTAAATTCTCCGGCCTTCACCGCGGCAATGGCTCTGTCGATGGTGGGTTCCATGTGCCACAGGGCGCTGACCACCACCGTTTCCGGGTAGTCCGGCTGGGTATCGATCACATTGCCGATGGCCAAAACGCCCCTCTCTTTGGCGGCATCAGATACCCCAAACCGCTCTGCATAGAGGATATCTGCACCGGCATCAATTTGGGCAAAAGCCGCCTCTTTGGCTTTGGGGGGATCAAACCAACTGCCGATAAAGGTGACCAAAAACTTCACCTCCGGCTGCAGTTCCCTCGCCCCTGCCATAAAAGCATTCATGAGGCGGTTCACCTCTGGAATGGGATAGCCCCCCACCATGCCGATAATTTTGGAGCGCGTCAGCCCCCCGGCCACCATTCCCGTCAGATAGGAAGGCTCGTGGATGTAGTTGTCAAACACGGCAAAATTGCTCAGGGCAGGATCCGGCTTGAGGCTGGATCCCATCAAAAAGCTGACCTTGGGATAGTCTTTGGCTACTTCCCGCGCTTCCCGCTCCACCCCGAAGACCTCACCCACCAGCAGTTGGACGCCGCTCTCGGCATACTGACGCAGCACCCGTGGGTAGTCGGTGTTGGAAACTGACTCCGACCAGGTATAGTCAATATCCCCCCGCTCCTGGGCGGTCATCAAGGCTTTATGGATCCGGCTTACCCACTGCTGCTCAATGGGAACCGTATAAACCCCGGCCACCTTCAGCTTGGTTCCTTGAGCCACCGCGGCATCGCGAACCAACCAGCGGCTCCCCATCAGGCCAGCCACAAAAGCCCCAGAACGCAGGCAGAAGTCCCGCCGGGAGAGTTCTAAACGTGCCATAGTCGCTTCTGTTGAGGTTACTTCGAGATCGGGTTAGTGCTCGGCTTATCCTAAGGGGGGGATCCCTGAAAATATGTATCCTGAAATACAATTTTTTGAGAAGGAGCTTGTTTGTAATGGACAACGAAGTTTCGCTGACGGTTGGAATGGATGTAAGGGCCAAGTCCTCTCAAATCAGCTCTCGATAGATTATCCCTCTGACTACTTGGTTGATATCTTGCACAACCGGATGCTGTTGGGGACTACAGCCCTCTTTTATAAAGTGAGCAATAACCCAATCAACTGGTTTCCTAAATTCGGGCTTTGAGGTAATTTAAGACATCTTTATCTGATTTGGCCTATCATTCAGTCAACTGTAGTTGCTTCTTTCCATCCTAAGTTCAAACAAATAGCCACAACATATGGATCTCATTTTGCGCCGGGCCAATTTGCCGGATGGCCGCAAGGGAATCGATATCGGTATCCAGGGGGATCGCATTGTGGCTCTGGAAAGCAACTTACAAGCCACTGCCCCCCAAGAAATTGATGTCAGCAACCGCTTGGTGTCGCCCCCCTTCGTGGATGCCCACTTTCACATGGATGCCACCCTCACCTATGGGATCCCGCGCGTCAACCAGTCGGGCACCTTGCTAGAAGGGATCGCCCTCTGGGGGGAGTTGAAGCCGCTGTTGACCCCCGAGGCGGTGATGGAGCGGGCCTTGACCTATTGCGACTGGGCAGTGGCGCGTGGGATCCTGGCCATCCGCACCCATGTGGATGTGTGCGATCCCAACCTGTTGGCGGTGCGGGCGCTGCTGGAAGTCAAGCAAAAAGTGGCTCCCTACTTGGATTTGCAACTGGTGGCTTTTCCCCAGGATGGCTACTATCGCTCACCAGGGGCGGTGCAGCTCCTGGAGAAGGCTCTGGATTTGGGGGTGGAGGTGGTGGGCGGGATCCCCCACTTCGAGCGGACGATGGCCGAAGGGACGGCTTCGGTGCGGGCCCTGTGCGAGATTGCTGCGGCGCGCGGCCTGCGGGTGGATCTGCACTGCGACGAGACCGACGATCCGCTTTCGCGCCATGTGGAAACCTTGGCCTACGAAACGCTGCGGCTGGGCTTGCAGGGGCGGGTAGCCGGATCCCATCTAACTTCCATGCACTCGATGGACAACTACTACGTCAGCAAACTGATCCCCCTGATGGCCGAGGCAGAGCTGGGGGTGATCGCCAACCCGCTGGTCAATATGGTCATCCAAGGTCGCCACGATACCTACCCCAAGCGGCGGGGGCTGACCCGGGTGCCCGAGCTGATGGCCGCAGGCTTGACGGTAGCCTTTGGTCATGACTGTGTGATGGATCCCTGGTACCCTTTGGGCAGCGGCAACATGCTGGAGGTGGCCCACATGGCCATCCACGCCGCCCACCTGACAGGCTATGAGCAGATGCGCCAGTGTTTCTTGGCGGTTACGGAGAATCCGGCCCGCATTCTGGGGTTGGAAGGCTACGGCCTAGAACCCGGTTGCTATGCCGATCTGGTGGTGCTCCAGGCCGCCGATGCCGTCGAAGCTATTCGCCTGAAACCGGCTTGCCTGTATGTCTTCCGCCGGGGCCGGCTTATCGCCCAAACGCCGCCTGTGGTCGCGCAACTCCATTTGCCTGAGCGCCCCACCCAGGTGGAGTTCACCCGCCAGCTTTGGACCTCATCGGCGCACGGTACCGCTGAAGCCGCTGGCCTTGAATTGCTCCAGGGTGAGGGGCAGGGGGCTGGTTATGGGCACCGAGATGCGAATTGAAAAAGGGCTCTCGCCGGGAGGAACTTCTGCAATGGCCCCCAGGCGGGTACGCTCCGGCAGAACCTCGTTGCCGTTGGCATCGTAAAGCCGACCGAAGACATCCGCGTTCAGCAGGGTATTTTTGGAGCGGTTGACCACTGTGCCTTCGACGAACAGGCACCTGGCCGGTATGGGGTTGCCGTTGCTGGTCACCAGGTTGGTGTATTCGGGGGTATCGGGACAGGGGGTGACGTGGAGATCCTTCAGTTGCAGGGGGATCGCCCCAAAGCCCATCAAGAGCACCGCCAATGCCACACAGCCAAAGCTCATGCAGACAAGACGCAGCTTTTGGGTTAGCCACTGCGCCGGCTTCCAAACTTGGCTCATCGTTTTTCCTCCAAGGCCCACCCTCTTTAGTCTAGGGGATCCCCGTCTCGTAGAACCTCTCCTCGGTTTGGATCCCATCCAGGCGCTGATCCCAAGGATCCTGAGGTAGAGGCTGCTCCAGCAAGCAGGCTTGGGGGAGGATGCCCCACTTGGGCACACTGGGATCCGGCAAAGCGGCCAAAAAGCGGTCGTAATAGCCGCCGCCATAGCCCAAACGCCTTCCCCAACGATCGCAGGCCAGGGCAGGCACCAGGATCAAATCCGCCTCGGTGGGGTCGAGGGTTTTGCTGTGGGGAGAGGGCTCCAGTAGCCCCCGACGATTGGGAATCAGCTCAGCCGAGCCGTACCGGTGCCACTGCATTTGCCGCTGCGGCAGACAACGGGGGATCCCCCACTGCTTCTCTGGAAAAAGGGCAAACAGGGATCCCAAGTCCACCTCGGAGCCGAAGGCCACATAGGCCAGGATGGTTTTGGCGGCCAAAAGTTGGGGGCAAGAGGCCAAATGAGCCACGATCTTCTGGCTGATAAGGGATCTGTCCAACCCCTGCCGCACCTGGCGAAAGTGCTGGCGCAGGCGAGCTTTTTCTAGGGCAGGATCTGCTGCCAGAGAACTGGGCCGCCAAGAAGAAGACAGTTCCGGGGAAGGGAGTTCCTGCACAAGCCCAATGCCGCCTGGATATTCGGTCTCTGCAAGATCTGAATCTACTGGATGGCCAGGAGCTCCACTTCAAAATCCAAGGTGGCATTGGGGGGGATCACGCCGCCGGCGCCGCGGCTGCCATAGGCCAACTCCGGCGGAATGCGCAAGTACCGCTTGCCCCCCACCCGCATGGTGGCCAGCCCTTCCTCCCAGCCACGGATCACCTGCCCTACTCCGTAGGTGAAGACAAAAGGCTGATTGCGCTTGTAGGAGCTATCGAAGATGGTGCCATCCTGTAGCTTGCCCACGTAGTTGACCACCACCGTTTGCCCCGGCTGAGGCGAAGGCCCACTGCCTTGAGTGATGTCGTAGTATTGCAATCCCGACTCGGTGGTGATGAAGTCCTTGGCTGGGGATTGCACGCTCACCACCGGATTGTCCTTGGCCCGCGACAGAGCCACGGCCGGCTGGCCGCCCCACACCCCGAGCCACAGCAAACACAGCACCAGCAGCAGCACCCGTTTCATCGTTGGCATCCCCCCGCCGCCGACTTTTGGCTTTCCTTTAACAATCTTAGGGGATCCCGTCAGCCTTTCAGTTCGGCAAATTCGATAATTTGACCCTGGTGATCCCGCACCCAAAAGACGAAGGGCTTCTCGGAGCGAATGCTGTTGCGGATCCCTTGTTTGTTGATTCGCTTCAGAAGGGCCTTAAGGGACTCCCGCTCATAGCTGACATGGCGATAGCGAACGCCGCTGCTGCGGCCCGCTGCCGGTACAGTCCCGTAAGCAGAAGCAGATGAGGAGCTAGGCCTAGAGGCGTTGCCGTAGGAACCGGACCCCGCATAGGGATCTGTAGAGCCAGGGATCACGTGCAATTGAACATTGTCGGAGAGTTGGTACCAAAGTCCGGGGGTATCCAATTGGGTGGGCCCAGAGGTGGGACGGGCTTTGGCATCGAAGCGGGGACTGAGGCCAATATCCCCTGGAAAGTAAGCGGATCCTAGGCTGTAGCCGACCATGCTTTGCTCGTAGCCGTAGTAGTACTGCAGGGGCAGCTCCGCTTCCGGCAGTTTCAACACCTTCTCGTAAAACCCTCTGGCCTGCTCCAAGTCCGGCACGATGATGGTGTGGACGCGGGGAGCGCCGCTTAAGAATGTCCACATGGCCCCCCCATAGGCCGATAGCAGCAAAAACATCAGCCCCTTCGTGGAGAGCAAAACCTCCAGGGGGATTAGGGGCAGCATCAGTCCAGGTGGGATGACCATCGGCACTTGTCCCTTCGCGGGTGGCTCTATGTCCAGTATAGGATCCGGGGAGAATCCTGGCCTTGGCCCACGCTCGATGAAGCTTGCTCTGTTTGCCCCCAGCCCGCGCGCCCGCCGGTTGGCCGACTCCCTGATCCCCCTCCTAGGCAAGGAGGTCATCTGCTGGAGCAAAGCTGAACCGCAGGGGCTGCCCTCCCCCTGGCAAGCCTACGGGGATCCCAAGGATCCCACAGCGCCAGGCTCCCTAGCAGAAGCCGTTGCCCAAACCTGGCCCCAGGTGCAGGGCTGTCTCTTCATCTTGGCCGCAGGGTCGGTGGTGCGGCTCATTGCCCCTCTCCTGCAGGACAAGCAGCGGGATCCAGCGGTGGTGGTGGTGGACGAAGCCGGTCGCTGGGCCATTAGCCTGTGCGGGGGACATGTGGGGGGGGCCGATGCCCTGGCGCGGCAGGTGGCCGCTACCTTGGGAGCCCAGCCGGTTCTCACCTCTGCTTCCGAGGGGCTGGGGATCCCGCCTTTGGATTTGCTGGGGGATCCCTACGGCTGGCGGCGGGGCGCTGGAGATTGGAACGGGGTGGCAGCCGCCTTGACGCGGGGAGAGCCGGTGGCCGTTCACCAGACCTGCGGCACGCGGCTTTGGCGACAAGCTTGGCCGGCAGATCATCCCCTAGTGGCCTCCTCTCCTCCCCATCCCGTTGCCCAGATCTGGATTGGGGAATACCTCTCCCCTCCCACGGGGATCCCGACAGTGCACTGGCATCCGCGGGTGCTGTGGGTGGGGGTGGGCTGCGAGCGGGGCACCACCCGCGCTTGGCTAGAGGGATCCCTGCGCCGCCTGTTGCAGGCCCAGGGGCTGGCTTTTGAGGCCATTGCCGGCTTGGCCACCTTGGAGCTGAAGCAAAACGAGCCAGGTCTTCTGGAGCTGGCCCAAGCCTATGGCTGGCCCATTGAGTTTTTCTCGGCAGAGGCTTTGGCTGGGATCCCAGTGCCCCACCCTTCGGAGGCGGTGCGGCAGGCGGTGGGCACTCCCTCCGTAGCCGAGGCGGCTGCTCTTTTGGCGGCTCAGATCTGGGGAAGAGGTGACCGAGCTTTTGAGAGGCCCTCTTGCGTTGCGGAGGGGAAGGCAACTCTTCTCTGCCCCAAGCAGGTCTTCACGTCAGAAACCGAAGGGGCCTGCACCCTGGCCATTGCCCGCGCGGCGCAGGAGTATTCCCCTCGCAGCGGCCACCTCTGGCTCATCGGCACTGGTCCTGGGGATCTGGGTCAATTGACTTTGGCTGCCCGTATGGCTTTAACTCAGGCCGATGTGGTTGTTGGCTACCAGCTTTATCTGGATCTGGTGGATCCCCTTTTGCACCCCGGCCAAATCCGGGAGGTCTCTCCCATTACCCAAGAGCTGCAGCGGGCCAAACAGGCCATCGCTTGGGCGCAGCAGGGGCTGAAGGTGGCGGTGATTTCTTCGGGGGATGCGGGCATTTACGGCATGGCGGGGCTAGTGTTGGAGTGCTTGGCCCGCTCTGGCTGGGATGGGATCCGCCCTTCTCTGGAGGTGCTGCCGGGGATCTCTGCCTTCCAGGCGGCTGCTGCCCGGCTGGGGGCTCCGCTGATGCACGACTTCTGCGCCATTTCCCTCTCGGATCTGCTTACCCCTTGGCCGGTGATCGAAAAACGCCTGCAGGCGGCTGCAGCTGCCGATTTTGTGGTGGCCCTTTACAACCCCCGCTCCCGGCAGCGGGTGGATCCCTTCCTCAAGGCTCTACAGATCTTTCTGCAGGCCCGACCCGCCCATACCCCCGTGGCTTTGGCCCGCAACCTCTACCGCCCCGGCGAAACCCTCCACCTCACCACCCTAGGGGAGCTGGATCCAGAGGAGGTGGACATGCTCACCCTGGTTCTTATCGGCAACTCTCAGACCTTTCGCCATGGAGACCGGCTGATTACCCCGCGGGGCTATTGCCTGGGCGAAGAACCCACTTGACGGGTGTTAAGCCCAGACTCAAAACACCATCAGATGCCGGGGATCCAACTGCAGCCACCACGGGGATCCCCAACCTTCCACCTCTCGCCAGCGCTCCCGCCACACCTCGGCTTGCAGGTGGTAGTCCTGGCTGTGGGCAGGAGGACCGCCCAGCCTAAAGAAGAGAGTCAGTCGGTGGGGGGTCTCGCTCCACTTCACCAGCCAAGCCGGAAACGTGTTGGGCAGCTTCCCGTCGGGCCTGAAGGTGAGGTGGTGGGCGCGGATGGCGATGTATTCTCCCGCTGGGGATCCCTGTACCTGCAGCTCACAGCCCCAATCCAAGGCCAGCACCCGTTGAGGGCCCAGGAGCTTGGCCCGCGAGATGTTTTTGCAACCCGTCAGTTGCGCCACACTAAGGCAGGGGGGAGCCTCAAATAGCTGACGCTTGTCCCCCTGGGCAATGATTCGCCCCTGCTCCATTACAGCCAGATCCCCGCAGAGGCGGAAGGCTTCCTCAATGTTGTGGGTTACCAAAAGCGTGACTCCCTTGTAGTCGGCTAGGATCTCCCCCATCTCCTGCTCCAGTTGGCTGCGCAGGTGGGCATCCAAAGCAGAAAAAGGCTCATCCAGCAGCAAGATCTCCGGCTCAGAAGCCAAGGCTCGCGCCAGGGCCACCCGCTGCTGCTGTCCTCCGGAGAGCTCCGTGGGATAGCGGTTTTCCCAGCCCTTCAGCTTGACCAACCGCAGCTGGGCCTGGATCCGCTCTTGTTTTTCCGCTTCGCTCAAGCCCGCAGGGATCCCAAAGGCGATGTTCTGGGCGACGGTGAGATGGGGAAACAGAGCGTAGTTCTGGAAGATCACCCCCACCCGCCGCTGAGCCGGAGGCAGCCGGATCCCCTGTTCGGCGTCAAACAACGCCCGCTCGTTGAGCAAAATGCGCCCACCATCCGGGGTTTCGATCCCGGCAATGCAGCGCAAAAGTAGGCTTTTGCCGGATCCAGAGGCCCCCAGCAGTCCTAATGGCCGCCCGTCGCAGCTCAGTTGCGCCTGCAGCTCAAATTGGGGCAGCTTCTTGTCAATGTCCACCCAGAGGCGGGGGGCCGGAGTTGAGAAATCCAGATCCCTTCTGGTGAGAACCTGTAGAGGACGAGAGGGAGGTCGCTGCCAGGGCCGTCGCTGAAACCAAAGGTTAACTGCCGTCATCACCCCCAAGGACAACCCCAAGACCAGGGCCGAGCTGATGGCCGCCCCCCGCATATCCCCCGCCTGAACGGCAAAGAAGATGGCCATGGACAGGGTTTGCGTGCGGCCTGGGATGTTGCCTGCCAGCATCAAGGTGGCGCCAAACTCCCCCAGAGCGCGGGCAAAACTGAGGGTAACCCCCGCTAGGATCCCCGGCAAGGCCAGTGGGATCAGCACCCGCGTAAAAATCTTGGCCCTGCTTGCCCCCAGCGTGCGGGCTGCCGCCACCAGCGTCGGGTCGATCTGCTGGAAAGCTCCCAGGGCCGTGCGGTACATCAGGGGCAGGGCCACCACCACTGCCGTGATCACCCCGGCATACCAGGTGAAGATGACCGATAGGTTCAGCGAGGCCAAAAGTTGTCCCAGAAGGGTTCGCCGACCAAATAGCAGCAACAATAGGAACCCCACCATGGTGGGCGGCAACACCAGCGGCGCCAATAAGATGGCCTCGAGGAGAGAGCGCCACCGACCTCGGTAGTGCAACATCCCATAAGCTGCCAGCGTCCCCACCCCAAAGGTGATAGCTGTGGCTAAGCTGGCAATCCGTAGGGAGATCCAAAGCGGGGATAGGTCGTAGTCGCTCATTTGGAGTAACTCATCCGCGCCATTGCAGAGGGATCCCTCACAGGCGGATAAAGCCGTACTTCACAAACACCTCTGCCGCTTCCCCTGAGGTCAAAAACTCCAAGTAAGACCGTCCGGCGGGAGTATCGCGCACCAAGGCCACCGGGTAGATAATTGGCGTAATGGGATCCGCCGTAGCCACTACTCGCACCCGATTTGAAAGCTGAGCATCCGAGGTAAACAGGATCCCAGCGTCGGCATTGCCCTGTTCTACCGCCGTTAAGATTTCCCGCACCGTGCTGGCAAACACCATCTTGGGCCGCAGCGTCTCAAACACCCCTGCTTGGGTGAGAATTTCCTGGGCGTAGCGTCCGGCGGGCATGGCCTGCAGATCCCCAATGGACAGAACCCGGATCTCTTCCGCCACCAGGTCGGCAAAATCCTGAACCTTGGTTCTGGCATTGGCAGGCACAATTAAAGCCATGCGGTTGCTGAGAAGATCTCGCCGGGATCCCTCCACCAGCAGGTTTTGCTTGGCAAGGGCGTCCATAAAAGAGGCGGCTGCGAAAAATACCACGTCCAAAGGAGCCCCCTGCTCCACCTGTTGCTGGAGAGAGCCGGAATTGGCGAAGTTGTACTCAACCTTGATGTCGGGATAGCGGGCGGTGAACAACCGGTCGATTTCCGTTAAAGCCGGTTGTAAGCTCACCGCAGCCCCCACCAAAATGGGCTGAGATTGTGCCAAGCCGGGAGCCGACCCCCACCTCAAAGCCAGGGCGGCCAGGATCCCCAGGAATAACATTGCAGTTCTTCGTTTCATAGCCATTTTTCTTTGACCCGTGACAACTCTCAGAGCAGGAAAATCCGCCAATGGTTCGGTGCTTTTGACTGTCGGAATTGGGTTGTAATTTGTATCTGTAGATACACACCTAGACTATCGGCAGCCATTCCTCCCCAGAGGCAACGATAAGCATCTGATAGTATTGAAACCAATGTTGAATGGCCATCTGCCGAGATCCTTCTTGTTCAGTTTGGTCAACACCCCTGTTGCTTTAAGTGTTCAACAAAGGAGAAATCATGCAAATCAGCACTCGCAACTTGTTTAAAGGAACTGTAAAAAGTGTCCAGGTAGGCATGGTCAATGCCGAAATTATTCTGGAAGTTGCACCAGGCATAGAAATAACAGCCATTATTTCTAAGCACTCTGCCGAACGGTTGGGCATAGCAGTTGGGAAAGAAGCGTATGCTGCCATCAAAGCCTCAGATGTGGTCATTGCCGTGGATGAGTGAGTGGATGAGTGAATTGAGTAACTGGCCTAGACTTGATGTTGCCTGGGATCCAAATACAGGGCTTTGATAAGGCGCTGGCGATCGTTTAGGCTGATCCGAAGCCGCCCATTCTCTACATCCCGCACCCAGCTCTGGCTGCGCCCCAGCCTCTGGGCCAATTCCCGCTGGCTGATTCCCTTTTGCCGGCGTGCCGCCGAGATATCCGCTCCACGCAAAGCTTTGCTTGAGGGGAAGTCTTTTGGGTTTTCGGGAGGGCCAGGGAGATCCGAGTCTGTTGCAACAGGCGCAGACTTTGCCCTACGCTGCCGCCGAGATCCCGATTCTCGGGTTGGGGATCTGGCTTCTTGAACTACTCGACGATGCCAGTCGGAGGGCAGATGAAATCGTTGAATGCGAGCCTGCATCAAGAGTCCCCACTTGCCCCGCGGCCCGGCAGCGGTCAGCAGGCCGCCATTATTGGCATCTTCAATCCAAAAGTTCAATGCCTCGTCCGCATCCTCGGGCACAGCTTCCAGGCGAGCCCACAGGGGTTGAATGGAAGAAGGATAGGTGAGGGGATCGAACTCCGGCTTGAGGCCGTAGTGGTTGAGAACCTCCAGATCGCTTTCAAAGGTGCGCACCAGCCGTTTGCGTTCTTGGAGATTGAGATAAGCTTCCTGCAGTCGCTCTTCCCCGTAGGCCACTCGCATCAGGGTGGGCACCGTCAGACGCTGTTGCCGCCCCATCCTCACTTTGAACAACAGCCACAGCAGCAGGCGCATGGCTCCTTCATGGTGTTGCCAATGGCTCATCACGGCCTGCAGCAGGGATAGGGGCAGGCTGCTGTACTGATAAAAGGCTTGCCCCTGGCGGCACCCTTGTTGATTGAGAAAGTACCGTGTCCATTCGCCGGGCTGAATCGCCCAAGTCAGGCCCACCAGATGGTTGCAGCCCTGCTCATCTTTTTGAAAGTGGCGATGCATCTTGAGCAGCCTCCACAGGGGGCCAGCCGGTACTGAAAACCCCTTCACCCGCCCCTGATCCGGCCAATCGATGGAGACTTGAATCCGACAGAGCTGCTCTATCCAGGTCATGAACAGGTGGAGACGGGTCATCTTGCTCAGATCTTTACGTTTATCCCAGCCCAAATAGGACTCCAATTGTGAGTCGGTGAAAACAAAGGATTCCTTCCAGGGGCTATCCAACCCGGCGGCATAGGCAGCAAAAATAAGATGCAAACAGGCAGTTCGCACATCGATCGGAGCACTTTGTGGGATCCCGTCCAAACATAGAGTTAGGGTCAGAGATCCCTGGTTGTGGCCAACAGATTTCTGATAGCAAACCTGGTTATCTCCCTGCTTTTGCAGATTGAGAGATTGAAATTGAGATAGGAAATTGCAAGCTTCCCAGACCACAATTGACGAAGCAAAAGCCTGGCTATGGCCGTTCAAAAATAGAGGTGGACTGCTGCGAATGCGGGCCGTGACCGTGCGGTTGCGCCCCTTCATGGCTTCATAAGGCTGCGGGGCAGAACCGGGACACAGGCTGACGCACTGAGGTTCTGGGAAGAAACCTTCGCAGTCATTGCACAACAGAGGATTAATCCAGTATTCCCCATCCTGGACAACGATAGCTTTTGTAGGACAGCTATCTACGCAAGCGTTGCAACCGATACAATTCCCTGAGATTTGATAAGCCATAGCCCTCGAACTCCATAGCGTTTCCCTGTAGCTCTCCTTTGTTCACGCCTGCTATCGCATCTGCAAAACCCTAAACCCGGCCATGGAGACCTTCCTCGCAAAGCCGTGGCAGCCCGGCGAGAGACCTTAGTTTAAGGTCTGTTTCCTAAGCTCAATTCGTGAACTGGATTGAACGATACCTCAAAAGATCCCCGGCAGGCCAGGGAGATTTGGTCTAGGGTGAACCTTCTGGAAAGCTTTGTTTTCTCTTAACTTCTAATGTTTACAGTGAACTTTTGAGATGGCTTTGCAGGCTACTCCTCCCCCTTGAGAGCCTTTTGGGGATCCGAACTGCAACAAGTGTCAGGCGAAACGCTCAATAACCAAGCCGACACAAGGTCGTCCGCCCACCCAATACGCCGATTCATCGGCAAGGTTGTGGCTTGGCTCCAGATGCCAACCCAAGGGATTGGGTTCTAGCTCCAGCGCCCGCACGATTTCTTCTGGGCTGAGCCCTGTGCAGAGTTGAATGTGTTGCAACTTGGGAAATGGCTTTTCCACAAGGCTAAGCTCTTCAGCAGCTTTAAGGATGGAGCCCAGGTGTAGCAAACAGGTGTTCATAGCTTTGCTCCCAAATCAAGATAGATTATGAAGAGATGTGCTTACCTTGAGTGTCTCTCATTGCAAGTTAAAAATTGGGTAAATAGACTACATTTTAGAAGGCTCTTGGCAAATTTAAGATTGTTTTCTTATTCGGTTCTTGGGGAGGCGCTAGGGTGCAACGGGGATCCATGTAAACCCAGATGGGTTTAGCTAAATGAGCAGGAAGGGAAAGTTGGCCACTGGGTAGGAGTAGGATCCACTCAGGGTGACGTTGGATAACCTGGAGATAGGTACCTGGAGTGAGACCCATTTGCTGCAATTGGGCGCAAGCAGCTTCGGATCCGCGCAGTTGGTAGATGCGACCTTCTTCTCCAACCTTCATGAGTTGGAGAGGAGATATGGTTATTGAGATCTTAGGGACGGTGGGCGGTGCCAACATATAGGGATCCCTAATTCTAGAAAAAAATAGAAAAAAGGCTGCTTAAGCCTAGCGGCAAGCAGCTGGAGAGCGGCGGTCTATCAAACCAAGTAAGCTTCCTGGTGAGTGCGAATCGTACAATTGGAGCGAGGTTTAGCCACGCAGAGCAGCACAAATCCCTTGGCTATTTGTTCCTCATCCAGAAAGGTTTGCTCCGATTGATCGACTTCTCCCTCTACCACTTTGGCCACGCAAGAGGAACAACTACCGGAGCGGCAGGAAGAGGGCAAATCCACATCTTGATCCTCAGCCGCTTCTAGGATGGTCGAATCTTCATCTACTGAGATATAGGTGTCGAGCCGTCGTTTTGGGTTAACCAAGTGAACTGTGTAGGTAGCCATGATGAGATCTCCAGAGAGTTGACGAGGGGTAAACAAGGGAGCTTAGGCAGGGATCCCAGGGCTGCATTCGCCCCGCTCTCCCAAAGAGCTGCAGCCGGCACAGCCGCCGACAGCATCTGGACAACCGTAGTCTTGAAAGACTCGGAATAGCTTCTCCTGCTGCGGAGTAGAGGTGAGAAAGGTTTGGTACGCTTTTTCCAGCGCTTGCCGGGCTTGCTCCAATCGCTCTTCTTCGCTGCCCTGGAAGTGCTCCAGAGGAGCCAGATACTGAGCAAATTTGCGTAAGATATGCAAGCGATTTACATTGACCACCCGCGGATCGTAGGGGAGCTCGAAAAAAGCGAAATAATCTTCGGCATTGATCAGGGCTTGGAAGTCTTTCCAACGGCGGTTGTGGTTCCAACTCATCGGCAGGTCTCCAGGGTTTTCAAGCGTTGTCTGAGGGTGTGCAGCCGGGCAAACAGGGCATAGGTGCGGGCTGCCAAGTCGGGGAGTCGCTCGAACCCGTCGGGTAGCCCCTCGGCCAGATCGTGCAGATCCATTTTCAGTTGGCCTGCTTTGCTGTTTAGGCGCTTGATCTCGCTGCGGAGCTGGTCGGCAGAGAGGTGTTCGAAGGGCTCGAAAGCCAGGTCGTTCACAACATTCTCAACGTCACTCTCATTCAACATGGGCAAGGCACTCCTAATTGCTGAAGAAAAAGAAGAAAAAATGGCTGCCGGGACGGAGACAAGCGGCTACAGTCGGCCCACCTCGGGGTAGGTTCGGGCCAGTTGGATCCCTTTGTCGATAAGGGCAGTAGCTTTTTCAGTGAGCTGTTCGAGAGACTCGAAACCGAAGCGATGGGCGTCTCGCAGGGTGTTGACCACCAACAACAGCCGCCCCGAGAAGACCAGCACCCAACCAAAGCCTTCGCTGTTGAGATCCAGCACCACCTGAGCCAGGAGGCCCGTCTCCTTTTCGATCAGGGCGGCAATGGCGCGGTAGTAGATGAGAATGCGGCTCCGCACCCCGGGATCCACCTCCCCTTCGAGGGATATCTGGCGTTTTTGGGCTTTGGTGACGACAAAGGGCTTGAGCAGCAACTCATCCCTCCAGGTGCGGTAGGTGCCGTAGGGATCCGCCGCCCGCAGCTGGCGGACGATCTCCTGCAGGATGGGGCTGGTCGAGGGGGAAAGAGGGGTAACCGTCATGGCTAAACCTCCGCAGGGGAAGTAGAGGGATTTGGGGCTTCGGCTTTGCGGGCGCGCTCGGCCAAGAGCACTTTGCGCAGCCAGGGGGGAGGATTGTGCAGGGTGGTTACCAGGCGCTGCAACAAGCTCTCGATGGATTCTTCTTCCGACTGCACTTTGATGGGGGTGATGCGGCGGTTGATCAGGCGGGCGGCGGCACTGCTGCCAATGGCAGCCACGTAGATGAGGGTGACATCGGCCAAAGCCTGCAGCTTGGGCACCAGCTTGTCCTCGTTGCCATCTGCCTCCAAGTTGCCCCCAAAGGTGAGGGTCTTACAAAATCGGTAGCCTTCGGGGGTGACTTCGTAGAGGTCGATCTGGTTGGCCCAGCCAAAGTGGGCATTGACGTGCTTGCCGTCGCGGGTTGTAAAGGCCACTTGCATAGGCGTTCTCCTTAGAACCGTGAACTTGAGGGTTTAGGGGAGCTAGGGGGATCTAGCTCGAAGCTCTGGATCCCTTAGAATCCATGCCCAGAAACCTGGGGTGGGCTGGGGTGACGGGCTTCCTCCTGCTCCATCAGCAGGTTGCCGACAGCAAACAGTTGGGATAGGGTGCCGCGATAGCCCACCTGACAGAGGTGGTTGGCCCCCAGCCGGTCGAAGATGGGGATCCCCATCCGATGCACCGGGATCCCCAGCCGCTTGCCCAGGCGCGCCACGTGGGAGTTGCCCACCAGCAGGTCAGCCCCGGGTGCTAGCTCCTCCAGATCCCCCAGATCTCCCACCCGCACTGCCTCAATGGGAAGGGTGGTCAAGTGGGGATCCGGTGTGGGACTGATGGCCGCCTGGATCTGACAGCCCATATCCAGCAGCCAGTCCACCCACCCCCAGAGCAGATCGGCTTCTAGGGCCAAGGCAATCCGCTGGTTGCCGAAGAAAAAGTGGCAATCCAGGAGGGCATCTTGAACCTGGCTGCGCTGGCGGCGGTAGCGAGAGGGCACCGGCTGCTGGCTGTGATCGGCCAAGGTTGCCAAAAAGGGATCCACAGCCTTGAGACCGGTCAGGTGGGGGAAAACCCGATAGGGGGTGCCAAAGCGCTGGGCCAGGATCTGAGCGGCAGGGCGCATGCTCTCGCCGACAGCTATGGTGAGGCCGGATCGCCCGAGCTGGCGCAATTGCTCAAGGGTGGTGCCGCCGTCTGGGGTCGCCCTAAAGCCGGTGCCCAAGTGTCCGTCCAGGGAACCCGCGGGATCCGGCACCAGGATCGGCTCTAGGCCAAAAGCCTCCGCCATTTCTTTGATCTCCTGGGCGTCGGCAGGGGTGAGGGCAGGCCCGCACAGCACCGTTACCTGGGCAGGGCGGACGGATCCCGACGGCGATTCCGGCAGGGTGCTGACCAAGCTGTTGACGGCGATGGCATAGCCGTCCTGCAGGGATCCCTTAAAGTCAGGCGTGGAGGCCAAGACGATGGGCAGATCCTGCAATTGCGGCTGGCGTCGGCGCAGCTCCCGCAGGATGCGCGGCATATCGTCCCCGCGGGTTTCCGTGAGGCCGGTGGTCAGAAGACCAATCAGCTCCGGCTGGGCCTTCTCCACCAAGGTGAGGATGGCAGCTTCGACATTCTCCTCGCCTCCCAAGATGGTGTCCACTTCGGACATGGCAGTGGTGGACATGGGAATGGCCTCGCGGAAATGACGTACCAGCAGCGCTTTGGCAAAGGCCGTACAGCCTTGGGAACCGTGGAAGAGCGGCAGACAGCCCTTGATCCCCAGAAAGGCCAGGGCCGCTCCCAGCGGAGCGCTGAGTTTGAGGGGGTTGACGCTGAGGGGCTTGCGTTCTTGAATCAACTGGGCCATCCTCCCACCTCCTTTGCTGCTGAGGTCTCCCAGGGGGCAGGCCGTCGCAACTGCTCCCAAATGGGACTGTGGAGGGCGGCATCGATCTCCCGCGCCAAGTTCACCAGGCCGCGATAGCCGGCATAGGCATGGTGCCGCTCCTGGTTGATGTCCAGAAAGGGGATGCGGGCCTTGAGGGCGGTGTACTGGTTGCGTCCGCCGGCGATGAGCAAGTCCGCTTTCGTGCGCTCCACCACCTTGAGCAGCTCTTGCGGGCTGCCCTTGTCCAAGAGAATGCCATCCTGGCCAAGCAGCTCGCGGATGCGGGCTTTGTCTTCTTCGGTGCTTTTGCGGGTGCTGGTGGCCGTTACCTGCATCCCCAGATCTCGAGCGGCGGAGATGATCGACCAACTTTTCACCCCGCCGGTATAAAGGACAACTCGTTTGCCCGCCAGCCGCTGCCGGTAGGGGGCCAAAGCCGCCTCGGTGGCGCGAGTTTCCCGCTCGATGAGGGCCTCGGTACGCTCCTGCAGTTGCGGATCCTTCAGCCCTTGGGCAATGGCCCGTAGGCAGTGGTTCATCTCCTGCAGCCCGTAAAAGGAAGCCTCAATGTAGGGGATCCCATAGCGCTCCTGCATCTTGCGGCCCACATTGAGCAAGGCTTTAGCGCAGATGAGAACGTTCAGCTTGGCCCGGTGGGCGGTACAGATCTCGCGGTAGCGGCCATCGCCGGTGATCTTGGCCAAGATGCGGATCCCCAGCTCGTCAAACAGAGGCAAGACATCCCACAGCTCGCCGGCAATGTTGTACTCGCCGATGAGGTTAATGTCGCGGGGAGTGGTGTACTCCGGGGAGGCGGTGCCGATAACATAGTCCAGCAAGGCTTCTCCGGCCAGACGGTTGCCTAGGTTTTTGCTGCCCACAAAGCCGGGCGCATTCACCGGAATGACCGGGATCCCAAGCTGGCGGCTGGCCCGCTGACACACGGCCTCCACATCGTCGCCAATGAGGGCAGTTACACAAGTGAGATAGACAAAAATGGCGGCAGGCTGGTATTTGGCCTGCAAGTCAAGGATGGCCTGGAACAGCTTTTCCTCCCCCCCGAAGATGATCTCGTTCTCGCTCAGATCGGTGGTGAAGCCCACCCGATAAAGCTGGGGGCCAGAAGAGAGGCTGCCCCGCGTCCCCCAAGAGTTGCCGCTGCAGGCGATCGGTCCATGTACTAGATGGGCGGCATCGGCGATCGGCACCAGGGCAATCGAAGCCCCGTCAAAGGCACAGCCTCCCTGCGCTCCTCCTGGCTTGGCTTGCTCGGCACAGACTTTGTTTTTGCCTTTGCCGTCTTTCTTGTGGTTGTGCTCGCAGGCGGTCTCGTTGAGCAGCTCCGCCACTTTAGTCCGGCTGATCAAGGGCATGATGGGATCTCCTGAGAAGAGGGGGGCTGGGGTTGAGCCGCAGCTTCGGCCAGATAAGCCGCCGCCCGTAGCCGCAGGGCGATGATCTCCTCGTAGAGGGGGTTGATGCGACAGAGGGCCGGAATGTGGACGGTGCGGGATCCCAGTCGGATATCCCGCTCAAAGGGACAGGAAGCCGGGATCAAACGACAAATCCAACGGGCCTGCCGGGATCCGCGAATTTCAATGCTGTTGAGCCAGCGGCGCGGCCACTGCAGGGCAGATCTGAAAATTGGGTTAAAAACCAGGCCGAGCCATCCCAAAGGGTTGCCGACTCTGGGAAAGGGAAGAGAAGGGTAGGGATAAGTCATGGCTTAAACCTCCGAATGGGTAGAATTGGTAACAAGAGGAGGGGGAGCACACCATTCAAAAATCTGCTCCAGTTGCTCCAAGGAAATCAGCCCGTAATGCCAAAGAATCATGGGCAAAGGGCCCTGTTCACACCCATGCCGTTTCAGGGCGAAGGTGAGGGCGGATTCCGGGATCCCAAGCTCAACTTGCAAAAACTGCAGCAGCGGCGCCCGATCGGGGGTAAGCATGGCAGAGTCTCCCAAAACGAGGGGTGGGCGTAGATGGGCAAGCTAGGATGGGGACAAGCCCAAAACCAAGCTGTCGGCAGCCAGAAAGTGGGCCAGGTGAAAGGCCCGTTCTTCCGTCCGCAGCAAAATCTGCTCGTAGAGGTGACGGGTGGCGCGATCCCCAACACTTTCCGCCAGAGCCGCCTGGCGACGCAGCAGATCGATTAGGCTTTGCTCGGCCCGCAAATCCGCTTCCAGCATGGGCCGCACAGCCAACGCATCGTCCCCTTCTGGGCTGAAGCAGCACAGCTCCGCCAGCTTGGCAAAGCTGGAGGCCGGGATCCCACCCAGGCCGTTCAGGCGCTCCCCCACCTCATGGGCGTGGTTCTGAACTTCCTGTAGACTTTCGTTGAAAAATTGATGAATTGAGTAGAACTCTGCTCCTTCGACAACCAGATGGTGCTTCAGATACTGCAAATACAGCCCCTGAAGACTGGCCCAAGCCAGGTTGAGGCCCTCGCAGATGGGAACCGTGATCTCCCGTCCCAGGTGAACGGGGTTGTCTCGGACTTGTTGGAAGGAGCGAGTTGAGGGGGATGGAGTGGTCATTGGCGCTACCAAAACGAGGTGAACAGGAGAAGCAAGAAGGCAAACGGCAGAGGTTCAGGGGTGGTCATCCCCTCCTGCAGATCTCTCAGGGGGATCCCAGGTCTGGAGAGACCAGCAGCGATCCAACCAACTCAGCCAGCCAGAGCGGTTGAGGGTGAAAAGGCGGAGCACACTGTGGACGAGGAGGGCTTCGGTGGGGGTGCGAATCATCACCCACAGTTGGCCGGTCGGGGTACAGCCACAGGTCAAATCCAGCTCCTGCAGACGGTAGAGAATCCGCCAGCGATCGCAACGGGGCACCTGCAGCACTTCAGCCGTTTTCGGTGGGGGAGAAACAAGGGGGGACATAAGCTCACCGGTTGGGAAGCAGGGGGCGAGTCTCAGCAGAGGGCAGAACCGTTGGGGTTCTGTTCCCCCGCTTATATCCCCCGCTTATAGCAAGCGGCTGCAGGGGCTCAGGCTTGGCAGCGGGCGATCAGGATTGATTGAGTTATTGCTGATGTACTCAAGCCCTGGAAGCTTGGCCCAGAGGGCAAAAAAAGTTTTTCTGAGGGCAGGGGGTTGAGTCTTTTGCCCGCAGGGATCCGGTATTTTTGGGGAAGGGTATGGGTATTTGAGCGAGTACATCCCCCCTGTCACAACAAGAAAGTCCGACGGCCTGCCGCCGCAGTAGTCTTCACTTCCTTGGCGAGGACTTTGCCCCAGGGGGATCTTTCCTCAAACTCAAACGGCTATTTTCAATACACTTTTGGGCTGATACGATATTAAATCGTAGCAATTGATGCAAAACGCAGCCGAGGCTGCGGCGCTTGAGTGCATCTGAGCAGATTTTTAGTATTTCCTAAGCATTGCCCCAAGCCCTTGTCGAATCAGGGATTCCGGGGATCCTCCCCACAGCCGGATCCCCCGCCCCTTTGGGTCAAAATACGGCATCCCCGGCCTTGAAAAACCAGACCCTTGACCCCTAAAAAAAGTTGGATTTGGCCTGCCATCAGGCTTTGCAGGTCTTGAGTACAAAGCCAATAAACTCGATCAGTTCTACCGGGCTGAGTGCAACGGAGCGGGCAGAGGGCGGTTGATATAACCGCCAGTAACGTTCTATCCCCTGGTTGACCCCACTATGCCGCCCCTTTCAACTCCGCCCCGCCAGGGATCCCCTTCCCCATCGGCCTGCGCTTGCAGCAGCAGCCCCCGCCAGGCTCTCCCCCCTCATCTGCAGCAACGCATCGCCACCCATCCCTGCTACAGCGAAGCAGCTCACCATCACTACGCCCGCATGCACGTGGCGGTAGCCCCCGCCTGCAACATCCAGTGCAACTACTGCAACCGCAAGTTCGACTGTGCCAACGAGAGCCGGCCCGGTGTGGTCAGCGAGCTGCTGACCCCGGCGGAAGCCGCCCACAAAGTGCTGGTGATTGCCGGCAAGATCCCGCAACTGACGGTGGTGGGCATTGCTGGGCCTGGGGATCCCTTGGCCAACCCCAAGCAAACCTTCGAAACCTTTGCCCGCATCGCCGAGAAAGCTCCGGATCTCAAGCTTTGCCTTTCCACCAACGGCCTGATGTTGCCGGACTACATCGACGAGATCAAACGGCTGAACATCGACCACGTCACCCTGACCATCAACATGGTGGATCCAGAGATCGGAGCCAAGATCTACCCCTGGATCCGCTGGCGGCGCAAGCGCATTCGAGGGGTGGAGGCAGCCCGCATCCTGCACGAACGGCAGATGGAAAGCCTGGATCTGCTGCGGGAGGCAGACATCCTCTGCAAAGTCAACTCCGTTCTCATTCCCGGCATCAACGACACCCACCTCTTGGAAGTGAACCGGGTGATCCAGGAGAAAGGGGCTTTCTTGCACAACATCATGCCCCTGATCTCGGCGCCTGAACACGGCACCTACTTCGGCCTTATCGGCCAGCGGGGCCCCACCCCTCAGGAGTTGAAAGCCCTGCAAGATCGGTGCTCCGGCAACATGCGGATGATGCGCCACTGTCGCCAGTGTCGGGCGGACGCGGTGGGCCTTCTGGGGGAAGACCGCAGCCAAGAGTTCACCAAGGAGCGCTTTATGCAGATGACCCCCGAGTACGACCCCGAAAAACGCCGCCAGGTCCAGGCAAGCATTGCCCAACTGCAAGCTCAGCAGCAGGCAGCCCCGACCCACTGGACAGCAGACCTGCCTCCCGACAGCCCCTCCATCCTGGTGGCCGTGGCCAGCAAAGGCGGTGGCTTGGTCAATCGCCACTTCGGCCATGCGCGGGAGTTTTTGATCTACGAGGTCAACGCCCGTGGGGCGCAGTTTGTCGGCCACCGCAAGATCCCGCAGTACTGCCACGGGGGATCCGGCGAGGACAACAACCTAGAGCAAATTCTGGATCTCATCCGGGATTGCCGAGCTGTATTGGTCTCCAAGATTGGCGATTGCCCCATGAAGCGTATTCGCGAGGCCGGCATCGAAGTGGTGGAAGACTACGACCTCATCGAAACGGTGGCCCTCAAGTTTTACCGCACCTGGTTGGTCAACCAGGCCCTGGACAGCAAATCTTCCCGATCTTGAGACCTCATCTTTTGGAGACGCGGCCATGGCTACTGTAACTGCTCTCACCAAAGGCGGACTGCCCTGGATCCCACAGTTTATCGAAAGCCTGGATATCACCCGCTGCCTCGGCTGTAGCCGTTGCCTCAAAGTCTGTGGCCGGGGTGTGTTCGCCCTCAGAGCCCTCAACGAAGACGGCGAGTTTGTCGAAAACGAAGAGGAAGAAGAAAGTGAGCGCAAAGTGATGACCATCCTCAATGCCGCCCTCTGCATCGGCTGTCAGGCTTGCGCCCGCATTTGCCCAAAGCAGTGCCATTCCCACGCTCCGCAAGCCGTTTAACGTTGCCCAACCCCTACCTTGTATCGATTCGGAGCCTGTATGAACCCCGTGATCTACCTGGACAACAACGCCACCACCGCCGTGGATCCCCTGGTTCTGGAGGCGATGCTGCCCTATTTGCAGACCTTCTACGGCAACCCCTCCTCGATGCACAGTTTTGGCGGCCAGGTGGGGCGTGCCCTTAACCAAGCCCGCGAACAGGTGGCAGCCCTTCTGGGAGCCGACCCGACGGAGATCGTCTTCACCAGTGGCGGCACCGAAGGCAACACCACGGCCATTTATGCAGCCTTGGCAGCCCAACCCCAGAAGCGCCACATCATCACCACGCAGGTAGAGCACGCCTCGGTGCTCAACGTCTGCAAGCACCTGGAAAAACAAGGCTACCGCGTCACCTACCTCTCGGTGGATGAGCAAGGCTGCCTGGACTTGCTGGAGTTGGAAGCAGCCCTGACCGGCGATACTGCCCTGGTGAGCTGCATGGCCGCCAACAACGAGACGGGCGTGCTCTTCCCCATCGAGGCGGTGGGATCCCTGGCTCGCAGCTATGGGGCTGTTGTCCATGTGGACGCAGTACAGGCGGTGGGCAAGATCCCCCTCGATCTGCAGCGCCTGCCGGTGGATCTCCTCACCCTTTCCGGGCACAAGCTGCATGCCCCCAAGGGGATCGGCGCTCTCTATGTGCGGCGGGGCTTGCGCTTCCGTCCGTTGCTGCTGGGAGGGCATCAGGAGCGAGGCCGCCGCGCCGGGACGGAAAATGTGCCGGGCATCATCGCCCTGGGCAAGGCAGCGGAGCTGGCCCAAGCCCACCTGGGGGATCCCCATGAGCGGCTGCTGCGGGATCGCCTGGAGCAGGGCTTGCTGCAGCGGATCCCGGATGTCCAGGTTAACGGCCACCCCACTCAGCGGCTGCCCAACACCACCAACTTGGGCTTCAAGTTCGTGGAAGGGGAAGCGATCCTCTTCTGGCTGAACAAATACGGCATCTGCGCCTCCTCCGGCTCCGCCTGCACTTCCGGATCCCTGGAACCCTCCCATGTGCTGCGGGCCATGCGCCTGCCCTACACCGTTTTGCACGGCTCGATCCGCTTCAGCCTCTCCCGCTTTACCCAGCCGGCAGAGGTGGAGCGGGTGCTGGAGGTTTTGCCGGGGATCATCGAGCATTTGCGGGCCATCTCCCCCTTCAGCCACGAGGCGGAAGACTGGCTGCAACAGCAGGAGCGGGAACTGGCTCGCCGCTGACCCCCCTCAAACTCATCTTCCCTCGACCGTTAGCATCCTCAACTCAGGATCCAGCCATGTGGGACTACAGCGAAAAAGTTTTGGAACTCTTCTACCACCCCAAAAACCAAGGGCCAATGGATCCCAGCTCCGAGCCTGGTGTTCGGGTGGTGGTTGGAGAAGTGGGCAGCATCACCTGTGGCGATGCCCTGCGGCTCTACTTAAAGGTGGACGAGGCTAGCGAGCGGATTTTAGCTGCCAGCTTCCAAACCTTCGGCTGCACCAGCGCCATCGCCTCTTCCTCGGCTCTGACGGAGCTGATCACCGGCCTCACCCTGGATGAAGCCCTGCAGATCGACAACCGCCAGATCGCCGATTACCTGGGCGGCTTGCCCCCCGCCAAGATGCACTGCTCGGTGATGGGGCAAGAGGCTCTGGAGGCAGCCATCTACAGCTATCGCGGCCTTCCTCTGCCTGACCACACGGATGATGACAGCGCTTTGGTCTGCTCCTGCTTTGGCGTCAGCGAGCAAAAGATCCGCCGCTTGATCCGGGAAAACCACCTCACCTCCGCTGAGGAAGTAACAGCCTACAGCAAAGCGGGTGGTGGCTGTGGTTCCTGCCTGGCCCAGATTGAAGACCTGATCGCCGCCGTTCTGGCCGAGACTGACGCAACCCCTTCAGAAGATTCAAGAAATTCAAAAGGGAACTCCCAAAACCAGACAGAGCCCTCTCCCGCTGCTCCCTCTCCCCTCACCACCTTGCAAAAGATCGCCCGCATTCAGGCCGTCCTGGAGGAGGAAGTTCGCCCGCTGCTGTTGGCCGATGGCGGCGATGTGGAGCTGTACGACCTGGAAGGGGATCAGGTGTGGGTGCGCCTCAAGGGATCCTGCGCCGCCTGCCCCAGCCAGCAAAACACGCTGCGGTTGCTCATCGAAACCCGCCTGCAAGAACAGGTGTGGCCCACGTTAACCGTGCATGCCCTCTAGTTCCCCATTCTCGATAAGCCTGAGAGCCCTATGATCTGCCCCACTGTTACTCCCCGTCGCTTCCCCCATCTCCTGCCTCGATTCGGGAGAGCCCCACCGCTCGACCGGTTTGCTTTTGGATTCCAAGGGATCCAAGGCTGCCTTCCCGCGAGCTGAAATCCTTTGCAGTAAGGATCCCGTCTCGCTAATGCGACCAGTTGCGCCCATTGGCAAGAGATTTCTAACCCTTAAGTCGCCCTCAAGTTTTTCCTCAAGTCTTCATTAGGAGAACTGAACCATGAGACAAATTGCATTCTACGGCAAAGGCGGTATCGGCAAATCCACCACCTGTCAGAATACCGTTGCCGGTATGGCCGAATTGGGACAGCGGATCATGATCGTCGGCTGCGACCCGAAAGCCGATTCCACCCGCCTCATGTTGCACTGCAAAGCCCAAACCACCGTCCTTCACCTGGCTGCTGAGCGGGGATCCGTAGAAGACGTGGAGCTGGAAGAAGTGGTGCTCACCGGCTACCGAGGGGTGCGCTGTGTGGAGTCTGGTGGCCCCGAGCCTGGCGTTGGCTGTGCCGGACGAGGCATCATCACCGCCATCAATTTCTTGGAAGAAAACGGTGCCTACGAGGATCTGGACTTTGTCTGCTACGACGTGCTGGGGGACGTGGTCTGCGGCGGTTTTGCCATGCCCATCCGGGAGGGCAAGGCCCAAGAGATCTACATTGTTTGCTCCGGCGAAATGATGGCCATGTATGCGGCCAACAACATCGCCCGCGGCGTGCTGAAATACGCCTACTCTGGCGGCGTGCGCTTGGGTGGCTTGATCTGCAACAGCCGCAAAGTGGATCGCGAGATCGAGCTGATCGAGGCTCTGGCCGAAAAGCTGAACACCAAAATGCTGCATTTCATCCCCCGCGACAATGTGGTTCAGCACGCAGAATTGCGCCGCATGACGGTGATCGAGTACTCCCCCGACTGCAACCAAGCTGACGAGTACCGCGCCCTAGCCAAAAAAATCATCAACAACACGGATCTGAGGATCCCCACCCCCATCTCTATGGATGAGCTGGAACAGTTGTTGATAGAGTTCGGCGTTTTGGACGACGACCAGAAAATCGCCCACCTCATCGGCAAAACCGAAAAAGAGTTGGCCCCAGTGTGAACTTAAAGATGGGCTGGGGGTGGATCCCTTCCTCCCTCGGCCCTCGGTTCCCCCTAGTTTCTTTCTCAAAAAAATCCAGTAGATGAGGCTCTTCCCATGACTACTCCAAAAAGCGCCCTCAAAGAGGAAAACCGAAAAGTTATTGCAGAAGTTCTGGAAACCTATCCGGAAAAGGCCAAGCAAAAGCGAGCCAAACACCTCAACGTCTACGACAAGGGCAAAACGGATTGCGGAGTAAAGTCCAACATCAAGTCGATCCCCGGCGTCATGACCACTCGCGGCTGTGCCTATGCCGGTTCCAAGGGGGTGGTGTGGGGGCCGGTCAAAGACATGATCCACCTCAGCCATGGCCCCGTGGGCTGCGGCTACTACTCCTGGTCGGGAAGGCGCAATTACTACGTGGGAATCACCGGGGTGAACACCTTCGGCACCATGCAGTTCACCTCCGATTTCCAGGAGCGAGATGTGGTGTTCGGGGGGGACAAAAAACTGGCCAAACTCTTGGTGGAAGCCAGCGAACTCTTCCCCTTGGCCAAAGGCATTACCATCCAGTCCGAATGCCCCGTCGGCTTGATCGGGGATGACATCGAGGCAGTGGCCAAGAGAGTTTCCAAAGAAATTGGCAAGCCGGTGGTACCGGTGCGCTGCGAAGGCTTTCGGGGGGTCTCCCAGTCCCTGGGCCACCACATCGCCAACGATACGGTGCGGGACTGGGTTTTGCCCATTGCTGACAAGAAAGCCAAGGAGGGATCCCTCAACTTTGAGCCCGGCCCTTATGATGTGGCCCTGATTGGGGACTACAACATCGGCGGCGACGCTTGGTCTTCCCGGATTTTGCTGGAGGAGATGGGCCTGCGGGTAGTGACCCAGTTCTCCGGCGATGGCACCTGGAACGAGATGTTGCTTGCCCCCCGGGTAAAGCTGAATCTCATCCACTGCTACCGATCCATGAACTACATCTGCCGCCACATGGAGGAAACCTACGGGATCCCCTGGCTGGAGTTCAATTTCTTTGGCCCTACCCAAATTGCCAAGTCGCTGCGGGCCATCGCCCAGCGGTTCGACGAGACCATTCAGGCCAAGGCGGAGCAGGTGATCGCCAAGTACCAGCCCCAGAGCGAGGCTGTCATTGCCAAGTATCGTCCCCGCCTGGAGGGCAAGCGGGTGATGCTGATGGTGGGCGGACTGCGACCCCGCCACGTCATCCCGGCCTTCCGGGAGCTGGGCATGGAGGTGATTGCCACCGGCTACGAATTCGGCCACGGCGACGACTACAAGCGCACCACCCAGTACATCGACGACGGCACCCTCATCTACGATGACGTGTCCGGCTACGAGTTTGAAGAATTTGCCAAGAGGTTGAAGCCAGATCTCATCGCCTCCGGCATCAAGGAGAAGTACGTCTTTCAAAAGATGGCTTTGCCCTTCCGCCAGATGCACTCTTGGGACTACTCCGGCCCCTACCACGGCTACGACGGCTTTGCCGTGTTCGCCCGCGATATGGATCTGGCCTTGAATAGCCCCACCTGGGATCTGGTCAAAGCCCCCTGGAAGTCTTAGCTTGCCGCCGGGATCCCAAACGCGAACGGCCCTTCCTTCCCCTGCCCCTCATTAGGAGACCGACCATGCCGCAAGATATCCAAGACATCAAAGATCACGCCCGCCTGTTTCAAGATCCGGAATATCAGGCGCTTCTGCAGTGCAAGCAAACCTTTGAAGATCTCCCTTCCCCGGAAGAAGTGGCCCGGGTGGCCGAATGGACAAAATCTTGGGAATACCGGGAGAAAAACTTTCAGCGGGAAGCTTTGACGATAAACCCTGCCAAGGCTTGCCAGCCCTTAGGGGCCATCTTCGCCGCTGTCGGCTTTGAGGGAACTCTGCCCTTCGTCCATGGATCCCAGGGGTGTGTGGCCTATTTTCGCACCCATCTCACCCGCCACTTTAAGGAGCCCTTTTCGGCGGTCTCCACCTCGATGACGGAAGATGCGGCGGTGTTTGGCGGCCTCAAAAACCTAATCGAGGGACTGGAAAATGCCTACGCCCTCTACAAGCCCAAGATGATCGCCGTGTGCACCACCTGCATGGCGGAGGTGATCGGGGATGACCTGGGAGCCTTCATCACCACGGCCAGAAATGAGGGAGTTATTCCCCACAACTTCCCGGTGCCCTATGCCCACACGCCAAGCTTTGTGGGATCCCACATCACCGGCTATGACAACATGCTCAAGGCCATTCTCAGCACCCTCACCGAGCCGGTGGGCCGCACAGGCAGCAATGGCCACATCAACGTCATCCCTGGCTTCGATACCTACGTGGGCAACTTGCGGGAGATCAAGCGCATCTTCGGCTTATTTGGGATCCCGCTGACTTTGCTGGCGGACAACTCCGACTATTTGGATTCGCCCAACGACGGCACTTTCCACATGTATCCCGGAGGAACCCCTTTGGAGGCGGCTGCCCAATGCCTCAACGCCGAGGCTACTTTTTCCTTCCAGCGCTACACCACGCCCAAGACCCTGGAGTTTCTAGCAGAGGCCTCGGGTCGGCCCACCCTGACGGCGCGGCCAGTGGGTATTCGGGGCACGGATGAGTTTTTGATGCAGCTATCCCAGTTAACGGGCAAGCCCATTCCCGCCGAGCTGGAGATCGAACGGGGCCGGGCGGTGGATGCTTTCACGGACTCCCAAGCGTGGATCCACGGCAAGCGGGTAGCCCTGTATGGGGATCCGGATCTGGTGATGGGCTTGCTCAGCCTGTTGCTGGAGCTGGGAGCGGAGCCGATCCATGTGGTGGTGACCAACAGCAACGAGGAGTTTGAGACCGAGGCGCGGACGCTGCTGGCCTCTAGCCCCTATGGGCAGGGGGCAACCGTCTGGGGGGGCAAGGATCTCTGGCATCTGCGCTCTCTGATGTTCACCGAGCCGGTGGATCTGCTGATCGGCAATTCCTACGGCAAATACCTGTGGCGGGATACGGGCACACCTTTGGTGCGCATCGGCTACCCCATCTTCGACCGCCACCACCTGCACCGCTACCCCACCTATGGCTATGTGGGGGCGCTCAACCTCCTTAACTGGATTGTCAACACCATTCTGGATGAGGCAGATCGGCGCAGCATCATCCCCGGCAAAACCGACATCTCCTTCGACTTAATTCGTTGATGGCCAGAGCAGCGGGATCCCAAAGGCCGGACTTTGTCGGACTTTGTCAAGGATCCCCTGCTCCAAAGACTCCACCCCGCTAAGAGGAACAGCCAAGCCTTACAGGAATCTGATGAATTCTGCGGCAACTTGGTTGAGCTTTCTACCCTGGACATGATTGCCCTGACGCAACCGGGGTCCCGCTAGCGGTGCGGAGCACCATCGACGGTTACCGATTGCCTAGGCGGGCCGTAGGTCTTGGAGGATGGATCCCATGAATTCCTCTGTTACCATCAACGACACCACCCTGCGCGATGGGGAGCAAGCAGCAGGGGTAGCCTTCCAAATCCCCGAGAAGATCTCCATTGCCGCCCTCTTGGATGCCATTGGCGTACCCGAAATTGAGGTGGGGATCCCGGCCATGGGCGCCGTGGAAACGGAAGCCATTCGCGCCATGCTCAGCCTGGGTCTGCGGGCCCACCTGCTGGGGTGGAACCGGGCTGTGCCCAGCGATATCCTCGCCTCTATTCGTTGCGGCCTCAAGCGGATCCACATCTCCGTGCCGGTCTCGGATCGGCAAATCGCTGCCAAGTTCCAAGGGGATCGCCCTCGGCTGCTGCGACAGTTGCGCCAATGCGTGGAGATGGCCTTGGAGCAAGGGCTGTGGGTCTCGGTGGGGGCAGAAGATGCCAGCCGCACCCCCCTGGAGCAGGTGATCGAGTTGGCCCAAATGGCCCAAAGCTGGGGCTGTCGGCGCTTCCGCTACTGCGATACGGTGGGCATTTTGGATCCCTTTAGCACCTACAAGCAGATTCGCCGTCTGGTGCGGGCCATCGATATCCCTGTGGAGATGCACACCCACGACGACCTGGGCATGGCCACTGCCAATGCCTTAGCCGGGATCCGCGCCGGCGCTCAGTCGGTGAACACCACCGTCAACGGCCTGGGGGAACGAGCCGGCAACGCCCCCCTGGAAGAGGTGGTGATGGCTCTGCGCTGCACCTTGGGGATCGATGTTGGGGTGGATACCCGCCGTTTGCGGGAGCTGTCTCAACAGGTGGCGCGGGCCAGCGGTGCTCCCCTACCTCCCTGGAAGGCCATCGTCGGTGACAACGCCTTTGCCCACGAGTCGGGCATTCATGCGGCGGGAGTGCTGCGGGATCCCCAGACCTATGAGCCTTTCCCACCAGAAGCCGTGGGCGGCCAGCGGCGGCTGGTGTTGGGCAAACACTCCGGCCGGCATTTGCTGCTGCAAATCCTCAAGGAACACGGGATCCCTGTCGAGCAGATCCCACCTGGCCAACTGGAAAAGCTCCTGGAACAGGTGCGGCAGCACGTCACCCACTGCAAACATCCGATCCCGCCGGCGGAACTGGCCCGTTATTGCCGCGCAACGCTGACGCAATGGGCGCAACACACTCCAGAACCCATCCCAGAGGAGAGCCATCCCGATGTTGTCTAACCGCTTGTCCGGAAAGGAAACTTCCAAATCTCAGGCCATTTTGGCAGCCGTGTCTCGACGGGCGCGCCAAGTAGGCCGCAGCCTAACCCGCCAAGAGCTTTGTCAGGTGCTGGCAGAAATCACAGGAGGTACCCCATGAGCGACGAACTGGAGCTGGATCGCCCTCCCCAATTTGAGCTGGGCGACAAAGTCCGCATCCGTAAGGTCATCCGCAACGATGGCACCTTTTTCGGCCAGCCGGTGGGGAAAATCTTAGCCGTTCCCGGCGACGAAGGTTACGTGATTTCCATTGGCACCTTTCTACAACGGTTTTACGTCTATGCCGTCCACTGCTTGGCCAAAGGCTTGGTGGTGGGGTGCCGTGCCCAAGAGCTGGAACTTGTGGAGAAAGGGCTATGAAAGTCATCCTGCACGAAAGTGCCTACGGGCATTTGATGGTCTACGTTCCCAAAAAAGATCTGGAAGAGTCGGTTGTGGCCACCCGTTCAGAGGCCGGGGAAACCATTTTCACCTTGAGCAACGGTTGGGAATTGTCCATCCCGGAGCTGCCGGAGCCTTTGTCTCTGCCCAAGACGGTAGAGGCCAAACGCCTCTAGCCAACGGTTGGCTAAAAATTCTGTTGGCCTATCCCCGAAAGGGCTGAGAGAATGGGTTGAACTCAGCTCCAACAAGCTCTAGATACCCATGAAAAGGGTTGGATTCCCCGTTACTTTGTATGGACAACCGGCCCATATGGGGAGATGGCTTTTCATCCTCCTGGGGCTCCTGGTTCTTCTTTGCTTGGGAACCGTCTATTCCTGGAGCATTTTCCGCAAGCCTCTGGAAACAGAGCTGGGGATTGGGGCCAGTGAGAGCCTGCTGCCCTACACCGTTGCCCTCGTGTTTTACGCTACCCTCATGCCCATCACAGGGTTTGTCATCCCCCGCTGGGGATCCCGCCGAGTACTGGCTCTGGGGGGCAGCTTGGTGGGTTTGGGCTATGGGCTGGCCAGCTTTGCCCCTTCTATTGGGTGGATCACCCTCTGCTATGGGGTGATTGCCGGTAGCGGAGTAGGGGTTGCCTATGGGGTGCCGATGGCCGTGGCAGCCCGTTGGTTCCCGGATCGCAAGGGATTGGCGGTGGGGTCCACCATTATCGGCTTTGGCCTATCCCCCCTGCTTACCGCTCCCCTGGCCAACTGCTTGATCGAGGCACTGGGGGCTCGGCCTACGCTGCTGATTTTGGGGATCCTCTTTGCAGCGGTGATCTTGGGGATCGCAACCCAACTGAGATTTCCTCCTCCCGATTGGATCCCTTCCCCATCTTTTCCAAGAAAATCCACGAATGGCCCAGATCGCTCTCCGTTGACTTCTCGGCGCTCTCTCCCTCTGCTGAGAAACCCCTCCTTCTATGGCCTGTGGATCTGCTATGCCATCGGCACCCTGGTTGGTTTAAGCGCCATTGGGATTTCTGGTCCTGTGGGGGAAGAGCTGATCGGCCTGGATCCCCCTGCGGCTGCCAACAGCGTGGCTGATACATTTACGCTGAACACTGCTGAACATCACTGTTCAACTATGCAGCGATAGCATTCTGTTTGTTTCCAACCAGAATGGCGGTATCCCGCAAAGCTTTGAGTAGAATACCCAAAGCGCAGTTTCCGTGTCGTCTTACTACCAATTTTCTGCTTTGCTTTGGCTACCATGTTGGCAGACTCGAAAGTAAACAGAAAGATCAACTGGTAGTAATCCGTACTGAACATATTATACATTATTTTCAGTATAGTTGAGCTTATTATTGACTAGAGTCATGCTCTCTTCGCCATTTTCAACGGGCTCAGCCGTCCTCTGTTTGGCTGGTTGGCCGATCGATTACATCCCCATCAGGTCACTACGGGCTCCTACGGGCTCATCCTGCTGGCCTGTGGGCTAATGCTCCTGCCTCCTCAGGGATCCCTTCTGGCCTACTGGGTAACTTTTTCCTTGCTTTGGTTTTGCCTGGGGGGGTGGCTGGCCATGGCTCCCGCCCTGACCCTGCGCTTGTTTGATCCCGAACGCTACGCCCAGAACTACGGCATTGTGTTTACCGCCTATGGAGTTGGGGCCTTGGTGGGAACGATGATCGCGGGGCAAATTCGCGATAGGCTGGGCAGCTATAGCTATACCTTTTATGGGATGGCCGCCTTGGCGGTGGTGGGGATCTGGGTGGCCAACGTTTTTTTGAAAGAGAAGTTGTAGGAGCTTCAAGCCAGCGGGCACAGCAGGGATCCCATCAGCAGGGGCAGCAATCCCCTACTTCATACCCTCCACTGCAGGGCTGGGTGAACCAACTTAAAGACTTGCCCCCCCAAGGCAAGCAGTTTGGTAGAGTAGTACGGCTATTGCCGACAGATTGGGATCGTGGCGGAATGGTAGACGCTACGGACTTAAAATCCGTTGTTCCTCAAGAACGTGAGGGTTCGAGTCCCTCCGATCCCATCATCCCTTGATCCCTGTCTGTTCCAGCACATTCAGCAAGTCCGGGATCCGAACCCAGGCATCTTCTCGATCCAAATCGGGGCTGGAAAGAAGAGCCACCAAAGCCGGATCGCAAACAGGCGCCACCAAGGGGAAATACCTTAACCCTGCCACCTGGGCAATGATCCAAAAATAGGGGAGCACTGCATTGCTGGGCAAGATCTCGATGACGGTGGTGCCGGGTGGACAAAAGGCGAGGTTGGTCAGGCCCGCCCCGTGGATCCCGATCACCGCCTCTGCCCCCTGCATCAGGGCTATTTGCTCGGGAAGAGAGAGGGTTTCCATCTGCACCGGTACAAATCCCCAGGGGCGCAAGCAGGCCAGCACCTCCGCTTCGTTGATCACCCGCCGCCAGCGGGCAGAGCGACGGCTGATGTAAATCCGCCGCGGCTGCAGGGGGTCGATGGAGAAACTCGGCTGGGCCAGTTGCCGCAGCACCTCCAATCCCCTGGGCGTCAAGCACCCCACCGGAGCGCCTGCTGAGGGCACGATCAGGTTCTGGGCTTGCAGATGGGATCCCCCCAACTGCTCAAAGCTGAGGATGCGCTCGGCTGGGATCCCCAAAGCAGCCAAGCTCTGCACCTGAAAGGGCTTTCTTTGATACCCGTGGATCAAGATGGGGATGTCCTTTTCCAGGGCGCCCGACCGCTGCAGGATATCGAGGGCCGGCAGAATATCCACCATCCAGTGAAAGTAATTAACTGCCCCCAAGGGCAAAAGGGCAACGGGGCCATCCAGTGGGATCGGTGGGGGGAGATGGGGCAAGCCCAGCAGGGGGTGGTGTCGCAGGTGATCTGGCCTGTAGTCCCAGTCGAGGAACTCCGGCGGCGGCAAGCTCAGGGATAGATCGGCGAGCAATTCTCCCCGGCGGGTGAGCACCCCGCTGGCAAAGCTGGCGTAGAGGTGGCGGGGATAGTGGCCCACGTGGACGGATCCTCGGGGGATCTGGGCGACAAAGGTCTCTGCCAAGGGGATGCGCTGCGGGCGCAGCTTTTGCAAAATGGCGGGATCAGCCGCAGGGGGCGCTTTCAGACAGAGAACCCCCCCTGGATCCAGCAGTTGGTAGTCCCCTTCGCCCGTGGCCTGATGCCACTGTCGGGTGGTGAGGTAGCCTTGGGTTGGCACCGGCCAGAAGTCAGTTGTAGGGGGAGTGCTCTGGGAAAAGGAGTCCGCTTGAAGGGCAACGCCTTCTGGAGCCCAACGCTGCCGCCAAGCCGAGTACAGCAGGCAATCGGGGCCCTCCCCTCTGCATGCCTGCTCCAGTCCAGATCGCAGAGGGCTTTCTCCGCCGCTGCCCTCGCACCACGCCTGCACCCAATTCCGTTCCGCTGCCACCGCTCGGCAAACCTTCTCCCAAGCCGCCTCAGGGTGATCCAGCCGCACTTCCGCTTCCGCCCAGTAGCTGTAGAGTTGCGCCGTCCTGGTGCCCCGCGCCTCAGCCGCCTGGAAACACCCCACAGCCTGAACTGGATCCTGCAGATCCAGCCACGCCAGGCCCATCTGTACCCAGGGATCCCCCCACTCAGGGCGCAGCCGCGCAGCCTCCTGCAGAGGGGAAATCGCCTCTCGCAAACGGCCCAGCTTCATCAGGGCCAAGCCCCAGCGCCAAAAACTCTCTGCTGCCGCCGGATCCTGCTGGCAAGCCCGCTCAAACCACTCCGCTGCCGCAGCCCACAGCCGGCTCCGCTCTTGGGTCAGGCCAATGCGGTGAGCAGCCAAAGCCTGGCCAGAAGACAGCTCCAGCTGTCCATCCCCCAACTCCAGAAGCTGCCGATACAGAGCTGCTGCCTGCGGCCAATGGCCCTTCTCCCACAGGCTTTCCGCCAAAGCCTGCAAGCTCCTCAGCAGGTGGTAGACGGCCTCGGATTCGGCCACCCCCCCCCCTTGCAGCATCGCCAAGCCCTCTTGCCACACCAGCTGCGCCTCCAGTTCCCGACCCAGCAGGAGATAGGCGGCTCCCAGCTCCCAATACAGCTCTGGAGAGGGGGATCCCTGCTCGAGCTGTTGCTGTAAAACCTGGGTAACGCGTTCGTAATGTCCCTGCTCCCAATCCTCAAGGAGAAAAGCGGAAGACAACAGATGGGAGGGTAGAGCTGGGTTGAGAGCCATGTCTTTGTGGATGAGAAACAGTGTTACAAACTGCAACAACCTCCCCACTCTGGGCCCGTGCCCCTAGTATTCTAGGCTTGGCTTCCCCCTCAGGGATCGGGCATCGATCCTTCTCAGCTCAGAGAGGGATGCTCCTCCAGTCGTGGGTCAGCCTCTTCACCCCCTTCGATGGCACTGTCCTCGGCCTTTGTCGGCAGTTTTTTCGATCAAAACGGAGTTTAAAAGATCGATGGGTATCAACGTATCCGCTGGCACAGTCGTTTCCAACCCCCGTCTCTACCAAACCGTGCCTGTATCGACCATCTCCCAGGCGGAACAGCAGGATCGCTATCTGGGACGCACCGAGCTGGATCGCCTCGAGGACTTTTTCTCCAGCGGCCTGAAACGGCTAGAGATTGCCGAGGTCATTGCGGCCAATTCGGAAATCATCGTCAGCCGGGCAGCCAACCGCATCTTCACAGGGGGCTCGCCCATGGCCTATCTGGAGCGGCCAGAAGCGACCCAAGACGAGAAAGAAGCCTTCAAGCTGGGTACTGCCTTCTACGTGGAATCCACCGGCGGATTCATTGAGGCCATCCGCAACATCTTTAGCGCCAGCGGTGTGGAGATTCCCCCCAATTTCCGCCCCATCAACATCTCCCGCTACGGAGCTGCCAACATGCGCAAATCGCTGCGGGATCTGAGCTGGTTTTTGCGCTACGTTACCTACGCCCTGGTGGCCGGGGATCCCAGTATCATCGCCGTCAACACCCGCGGCCTGCGGGAGATCATCGAAAATGCCTGCTCCGCCGAGGCCACCATTGTCGCCATTCAAGAGATGAAGCGGGCAGCGGCTGGCTACTTCCGCAAAGATGCCGAAGCAGTTGCCATCATCAACCAATATTTCGATGTCTTGCTGAGCGAGTTCATCGCCCCCGCCCCTTCTGACAAGCTGCGGCAGCGCAATGCCAGCACCGCCGACGGCCTGCCCCTGCAGGGGCTGCAGCTACCCCAGGTTTACAACTTGGCTGCCGAAAAAGTTCCCGTTTCTGCCATGAAGCCGGGGCTGTCCAACGCCGAGAAAGAAGAAGTCATCAAGGCCGCCTATCGACAGGTGTTTGAGCGGGATATCCGCCGCGCCTACGGCCTCAAGCTTTCCGACCTGGAGTCGAAGGTGAAAAACGGCGAGATCTCCATGAAGGAGTTCATTCGCCGCCTGGGCAAATCGGAGCTGTATCGCAAGCAGTTCTACGAGCCTTACATTAACAGCCGCGTCGTGGAGCTGGCCTTCCGCCACTTCCTGGGGCGGGCTCCCGAAACCCGCGAGGAAGTGCAGACCTACTTCTCCATCATCTCCAGCAAGGGCCTGGCTGGCCTGGTGGACGCGCTGGTGGATAGCCGCGAGTACGGGGACTACTTCGGCGAGGAGACGGTGCCCTACCTGCGCAAGCTGGGGATAGAAGCCCAAACCAGCGCCAACTGGGGAGCCAAGTTCGACCTCTACACCTACGCTGCCCCCCGCCGCAAGGTGCCCCAGTTCATTACCCTCTTTGCCCGCTACAACCGGCCTCTGCCGGATCAGCATGCCTATGGCTCCGGCAACGACCCGCTGGAGATCCAATTTGGGGCTATCTTCCCCAAGGAAACCCGTTCCCTCAGCGCCCGCCCCGCCCCCTTCAACAAGGATGTCAAGCGCATCCTCATCCGGCGCGGCTTTGCCCTCACCAACGCCCGCACCAATCCCAAGGCAGTGGGGGATCCCGGTAGCCTTGGCCCCAAAGTCTTCAAGCTCACCCAAACTCCCGGCGATCGCAGCCGGCGGCTAGGGGTGCGGGCGGGGATTGTTGGCAGCGAAGTCTCGACGCAAGCGGTGATCCGCGCCTGCTACCAGCAGGTGTACGGTTACATGCCCTACGAAGGCCAACGGCTAACCCGTTGGGAGATCAAGCTGGAGTCGGGGGAAATTCCTGTCAAAGAGTTTATTCGCCAACTGGCCAAGTCGGATCTCTTCCGCAACAAGTACTGGTCCAGCTTGTATGTCTGCAAAGCCATCGAGTTTATCCACCGCAAGCTGCTGGGCCGACCCACCTACGGGCGCCAGGAGATGAACCGCCTATTTGACATCGCCTCCAAGCAAGGGTTCTACGCCGTCGTGGACGCCATCCTCGACAGCGAGGAGTACCAGCAGGTCTTCGGGGAAGATATCGTGCCCTATGAGCGCTACCTCACCCCCGGCGGTCTGGCGTTGCGGCGGATGCGGTCGGGATCCAGCGACATGGCTGTTGCAACCAAGCCCATTCGCACCGACGACGACATCCCTCTCTTTGTCAAGTTGGGCCAGCCTCGGGATATGCCTTCCGGCGAGCTGGAAATCCAGCGGCGGGCCCAGCAGGGGGTGCCCAAGGTACGCCAAGAGATCCCTGTCTTCAAGCTCACCAGCCTGGCCAACAAAGCGGAAGTCAACAACCTCATCCGCGCCGCCTACCGGCAGGTCTTCGAGCGGGATATGGACATCTACAACATCAGCGCCGAGCTCAGCTCTGCCGAGTCCAAGCTGCGCAACGGCGAGATCACCGTCAAGGAGTTCATCGAGGCCCTGGGGTGTTCCGAGCTGTACCGCTCCGAGTTCTATGCCCCCTATCCCAACACCAAGGTGATCGAGCTGGGCACCAAGCACTTCCTGGGCCGTGCGCCTCTCAACCAGCAGGAGATCCGCAAGTACAACCAGATCTTGGCCACCCAGGGGGTGAAAGCCTTTGTGCGCGCCCTGCTGAACACCCAGGAGTATCGGGATCTCTTCGGCGAGGACACGGTGCCCTATCGCCGCTTCCCCACCTTGCCGGCGGCCAACTTCCCCAACACCCAGGAGCTGTACGGTCGTCTCACCAAGCAAAACCGCGAGCTGGTGGTGCCCAGCTTCAGCCCTGTGGGCAATGACCGCAGCTAGATATGGAGCTCTCAACCCCTTCTCTCCTTTTGTGGGAGAGGGAAAAGACAAATTAGCTCCACAAAGGCAGAGGAGACTGGGCTTCATAGCCCAGATGCCGTAGCGCAGCAGGGGTAACCACTCGACCCCGGGGCGTGCGCTGCAGGTAGCCGATCTGCAGCAGATAAGGCTCATACACTTCTTCAATGGTTTGGGGATCCTCACCCGTCACCGCGGCCATCGTCTCCAAGCCCACTGGCCCTCCACCGAACTGCTCCACCAGCACCGTCAGCAGCTTGCGATCGATCCAATCCAAACCCATGGGATCCACCTGGAACAGCTCCAGAGCGGCTGCTGCCACTTCTTGGCTAATGTGGCCATCCCCTCGCACCTGGGCGTAATCTCGCACCCGCTTGAACAGGCGGTTGGCAATGCGGGGCGTGCCCCGAGAACGGCGGGCGATCTCTGCAGCCCCTTCTGGATCGGTGGAGACATTTAAGAGGCGAGCCGTGCGCAGCACGATCTGCACCAGCTCGTGAGGCTCGTAAAAGTGCAGCCGTTGCACGTGGCCAAAGCGATCCCGCAGCGGAGAAGTGAGGGCGCCAATGCGGGTTGTGGCCCCGATGAGGGTAAAGCGTTCCAAGGGCAGAGAGGTGATGCGAGCAGAGCGACCTTTGCCAATGGTGATATCAAGACGAAAATCCTCCATCGCCGGATAGAGCAATTCTTCTGTAACCTTGGGCAGGCGGTGGATCTCGTCAATAAACAACACATCCCCCCGCTTCAAGCGCACCAAATACCCGGCAATGTCGCGGGGGCTCTCCAAAGCCGGCGCGGTGGTCATGTAGAACTGGGATCCCATTTCTGCCGCCAGCACTGCTGCCACCGTGGTTTTGCCTAGACCAGGCGGGCCGTAGAACAGCAGGTGATCCAGAGGCTCTTGGCGAGCGCGGGCCGCCGCAATGGCAATGGAGAGCACTTCTTTAAGTTCCGTCTGGCCAATATATTCCGCCAGGGTGCGCGGGCGCAGGGATTCTTCCTGGGCTTCGCCAGGGTGGGCTTGCGGCTGCAACAGGGCAGAGGGATCCGCTCCCCTTTCCCCAGCAAAGCTCAACTCTCTGCCTTCTTTTCTCCAGGCTGAAGACTTTTGCTGCCGCCGCTTGGGGCCCTCAGCGTTCTGGCCTGTATCCCGAGAAGAAATGATTGCCATATCCCTAAGTCACAGAGGCAATGGCCCCAATTTAACTCTAGAAAAGCTCTGGGAAAGATCACCCCAGCAAAGAGAACAAAAAAATCCCCCAGACCAAGCCGGGGGATCCACCAATGCTGTTGAAGCGTCAGGTCAGGCCATCAGCCACGCACCGCAGGCGCTACCTCCAC
>NZ_JBSSBV010000014.1:0-61311 GCF_054059115.1 Thermostichus sp. MS-CIW-26 | reverse complement strand
ACCTTGGCCAAATGCGGGAATTGCTTCTTTGCTTTGGGTAGGTTATTTTGCTGACGATGATAAGACGGGAATGGCTCATCGGCAGGAATGATGTATTCCTTCTCCAGTGAGCATCTGTCTATGGGACACTTACGGGAAGCAATCCAGTCTTTGAGTTCGCGCAAAGCGTAGTTGTACACGCCTCTGCACGTCTCAAGCCACGACCGCAGCTTGGCCTGCTGCGCGGCATCTGGATAGATCCGGTAAGTGTAGTTCATGGTCAGCATAGTGGCAGTTTACCACAAGCTATAGCTGCTGGTAAATACTTGTCTTATCCCATCGAGAGAATCGACAAGTGCGGGGAGTCCATGTATCCCGACGCTGATGCTTTGCATACAGCGCGGGACTTATAGCTCCCCGCGCCCCTCCTTTGTTAAGCCCAAGTCAAGGAACGCTCACCCAAGTCGGCTACATCCACTAGGACTGGGATCCAAGCCCACTTTTTCTCTCCACCCATAGTGGAGTACGGATCCCCACAACTGATACATTCACGCTGAACTCTCCTGAACATGGTTCAGGAAAGAAGCGATCGCATCCTGCCTATCTCTGTTCGCGTCAGCGGGACGGAGTCCAAACAGGAAGGCGGTATCCCGCAAAGCCCTGAGGAATACCCCCCGAGCGCTTTCCCCCTTCACTTCCCGGCAACCGTTGCGGTGGACTCAAGGATCAGGGGGAAACTTGGTCTACTATATCCCTCTCAATGACTTTTGCCAAACCGCCTAAAGCTCAGTAAATTCAGCAAAGTTCAGGGTTTTGGGGGTTAGAGGCATGCTCTTCTTGCGCTCAAGCGAAAGATTGCTGTGATCAATGCTGCTTTTTGCCCGATTGATAAGGGATCCCCAAAAGCTTGTCAGGGGGTGATCTGGAACTCCAGGTTGTAGGTTTGGAGTAAGTTTATGGTTTCGTGATCGGTGATGTTGGTGTCGGCCAGCTCCAAGTTGTAGAAATCGATGAACTCTTCGTGGTCAAAATAGGGGCCGGCATGCCAGGTACCCATCTCCAGTTTGATAAAGCGATCCCCAGGCACCCGAAAGGCTTGAATCTGATCCACGTGCAGCTCATCGGCAGGGGGTGCAACACCAATAAACCACTCCTTGCCATTCAGGGATCCCAGGCACTGGGTGCAGCGGATGTGGTGGGTGATCTGAGTAAACTTGAGGCCGCGGCGAGGCAAGCGCATGATGTAAAAGCGGGGCTGCCCTTGATTCAAGAACAACTGAGCATCTTGACTGTCGAAGGGTTTGTGATCGGGAGTGGGGCAAATGACCTGTCCGTAGGGGGCAAAGTTTTCCGGTTCAGCGAGATGGGCCTTCAGTTGGCGCAATTGGCTGGTCACCCTGCTCTTCTCCTTTGCGTTTGACGAGCTGTCTTGTGTCTCACTGTTGCCCTACAACGTGAGCACGAGGGCGTGAAGACGCAAACAGCCCAGCGAACCCCATTCTATCGAGACTTGGCCAGGCAGCTTCCCTTCTGGGAAGGGATCCCTGAGCAAGCCCAAGCTGCTCAAGGTCGCAAGTACAATGGGAAAACTTCCCAGCCTCAGCAGAGCAAATGGCGATGCAGCGGGACTTACAAGAGCTGATCATCTCCCCAGCTCAAGTTGAAAGCCTCTCTCAAGTGCCGGTGGCTTGGTTGTATCGGCCTCAGCCTGCTCGTCGCTTTAAGGATCGCCTGCGCCAGTTCTCCGCCTTCTGGGATCTCCTGCGCTTGTTGCTGACGCTGGACTTGTTCTTGCGTTTCTTGACCTTCTGGACAGGGGGATCCCTACTTACCCTGGTGGGGCGGATTTGGATCCCTGGCCTACAGGCCACTTGGGGCACTTGGCTGGTGGAATGGGGGATCCTGGCGGCCATTGCCGCCCTGGGCCAAGCCTATTGGATTTTCCGCAGCCGTCGCATGCCGCTGCTGTTGAACTTGCTGGGGGAGGTGGATCGCTACAACCGAATCATCCAGGCCATCCACGTCAACGACCAGTTGGTGGAAGCGGGCAACCCCGAGGTGAAGCTGGCCCAGAGGGCTGAGGTGATCGAAGCCCTGAAACTGACCCGGGCCGATCTCATCCGTGCCTTGAAAACCGAACGGATCTTGCGGCAAAACGAAGACCTGATCGAGCAGCAGAGCGAGTTCTTCGGCGATAACTTGGCAGCTTTGACAGCTCTGCAGGTGAGCGAGCAGGCCAGCGAACAGGGGCGAATCCTGGAGGCTGCTTTACAGATTGCTCTGCAGGTGCGCTCGCAAATCCGCCGTTTGCAAGAGCGAGAAGCCAACCACCCCCCAAACAGGGATCCAGACAAGATTGAGAAAGATCAGCAGGATAGAGATGGCAACTCAGATGGGCAGTGAAACAGATGGTTATTTTTGTCGGCAGGCGGCGCTGTGGGTTCTAATCCTTGGGAGAAAGTTGAGGTTGATTGCACCGCGTTAGCAGGTCGGAGACCGAAATTGGAGTGACCCCATCTCCCTGATTGGTGCTAAATCCCCGCTCTGCACTATTCCGCACTGTCAAGATCGCCTGCCGGCGCTACACTGGGGCTTGTCTTGGATCCCTCTGTCATCCACACACCTCTAGATGAGCCTTTTGGCCCGCTCCCTGGCCTACGCCCAGAACCACAGCGACATGCTGTTTCAAGCTTTCGTCCAACACCTGCAACTGGTGGCGGTGCCTTTGGGAATGGGGCTGCTGTCGGGTTTGCCGCTGGGCTTTTTCAGCTCCCGCTCCCAGATGCTTTCTCTGGTGGTGATCAATGCGTTTAGCAGCCTGCGGGTGATCCCCAGCTTAGCCATTTTGTTTTTGGCCATCCCCTATTTCGGCCTCAGCTTTCGTTCGGCAGTTGTCGCCCTAACCCTTCTGGCGTTGCCCCCCATTCTGATTAGCACGGATGTGGCCTTCCGCAGCCTTGAGCCGGCCCTGCGGGAAGCTGCCCTGAGTATGGGCATGACCCCTGCCCAGGTGTTGCGACATGTGGAGATCCCCTTGGCTTTGCCGGTGATCTTGGCCGGTGTTAAAACGGCTACCATTGAGGTGATTGCCAGTGCTACGCTAGCAGCGTTTATCGGCGCAGGAGGGCTGGGCACTTTTATCACCCTGGGGTTTGCTCTCTATGACAACGCCATCTTGCTGGTGGGGGCGGTTCCAGTGGCCCTTCTGGCTATTGCGGCCGAGATCGGCCTTGGCACTCTGCAGCGGGCTTTGGAACCTCCCCAAGCCTGAGGTTCTGTGAGGGATCCCATGCTGTTTTTCTCTGGTTCTTCTGAAGTGCGATCCCGGTGGCCTTTCCGCTCCATTCCTTTGCGGGTGGCGTTGCTGCTGCCCCTAGTGCTCTCAGTAGCAGGGGGAGTGGGGGGAGTGGCCTATCTCTCCTGGCAGGGCGGGCGACACCTGGCGCTGCGCTTGACGGAGCAACTGAGGCGGGAAGTTACCGACCGCACCGAAGAGCATCTTGCCAGATATTTGCAAATTCCCCTTCAGATCAATGCCCTCAATCAAGGGGCAGTGAGAGGGGGGCTGCTGCCCGATTTGACAACCCCCAGCCCAGCCGATCTAGAGGTGCTGGAAGCTCACTTTGCCCGCCAGTTGCAGCCATTTCCTGAGCTCAGCTATGTCGGCTTTGTCTCGGCTCAAGGGGGGTTTGTGATCGCCCGCCGTCACGCCGATGGGTCGATCTGGACTTACCACACCCCCGGCCTCTTGCCGGGATCCGCCCAGGGCCGCCAACGGGATCCAGAGACAGGGGATCCCACTGGCCTGAGGAGGCAGTTAGGCTTTGTGGATTTGAGGCGGTTGTTCTGGTTTCCCCAGCTCCTGCAGTCGGAAGGGATCCGCGACACTTGGGTGGTAACCCGATTTTTTGCGGAGCTTCCTGCCCAGGATCCAGAGCGGCTGATCCTGACGTCCCTATCCCTGACCGACTCGGGGGGGCGGGTTTACGGCAGCTTATTGGCTTCCCTGTCCATTCAGCAGCTTCAGGCTTTTCTGGAACGAGTACAAGGCAGCTCTGCTGTGGGGGTGAGCTTTCTGCTGGACGAAGAGGGGCAAGTGGTGGCCAGTACGGCGGGGCCTGCTCCCCATCCGCTGCTGGTGGCCGTGCAAGAGCAGGTGGGCTCCTGGGGGACGGCCTCTTCCCAAGATTCGCTGCGCCTCGTGGTTGGCGGGATCCCCTACTGGGCGGAGGTGGAGTCCCTCCAGAGTAAAGGGAGGCTGGGCTTTTATTTTGTGCATGGGATCCCAGAGGCAACCCTTCTGGCCGAAGTCCATCGGGGCGCCCAACAGGCTGCGCTGCTGGGGGGTGGGCTATTGCTGAGCATGCTGGGGACAGGGATCCTCCTCGGCGAAGCTCTCTCCCGTCCCCTGCGCCGCCTCACCCAAGTAGCCGAGCAATTTATACACAGCGGTTTCCAGCCCTGGCCTCCTTTGGATCCCGGCCCCATCCAGGAGGTGCAGACGCTAACCAAAGCCTGGCAGCAGGCGGCAGCAGCTCAGCAGGCCCTGCTGGATCGTCTCTGGCAGCAGCAGCAAGAATACCGCGCCGTGGTGGAACAGCAGACGGAGCTCATTTGTCGCTTTCGGCCCGATACCTGCATCACCTATGTCAATCCTGCCTATTTGCGCTTCTTCGGTCGGCGGGCAGAGGAGGTGGTGGGCCAACCTTGGCGGGATCGGCTGCCGGAAGAAGAGCAGGCTAAGGTGTTGCAAGCTTTTGCTGCTCTCACGCCTGAGCATCCTTTCTACTGCAGCGAGCGGGAGTATCCCGGAGAAAACGGCCAGTCCCGCTGGATTAGCTGGGTAGATCAGGGCATTTTCGACAGCCGAGGCCGCCTGGTGGAGATCCTATCGGTGGGGCGGGAGATCACCGAGCAGAAACGGGCAGAACAGCAGTTGCAGGCCCTCAACCGGGAGCTAGAAGCCCAGGTGGAGCTGCGCACGGCCAAGCTGCAGCAGGCCTTGTATTTTGAGGGGGTGCTGCGCGCCCTCAGCAGCCGGATGGTGGTCAGCCTAAACGAGGGGGAAATTCTTGAAGAAGTGGTCAGAGCCCTTGCCGAAGCGCTAAGCCTGACCTGCTGCCAAATCCTGCTGCTTTTAGAAGATGGGTCAACCTGGATCCCCGGCTACTGCTACTCCCCCCTTCTCTCTTCTGATGCAGCTCAGGGCGACAGGGCGGATCCCTTGCATGGGCCAGACTACGCCAGTGACCCGGAGTTCTTGCGCCTGCTGCAGTCCCATTCTTCCTCACAGCAGAAATGGGAAATCCACTGCTGTTGTCGGAAGGAAGGACGCTGGGTGCGGCTGCTGGCCTGCACCCTTTGGGACAAAGAGAAGCGGCTGGGAGCTTTGCTGTTGGAGCGGCTGCCGGAGCAAGAGTTTTCCGAAGACGAGATTCAACTGGCCTATCAGGTGGCCAACCTATGTGCCCTGGCCATCCGCCAAGCCCGTTTGTACCAAGCAGCCCAAGCGCAGGTGAAGGAATTGGAGCGGCTGAATCTGCTGAAGGATGATTTCCTCAGCACCGTCTCCCACGAGCTGCGCACCCCCATGACCAATGTGCGCATGGCCTTGCAAATGCTGCAAATGACCCGCGATAACCCCGAGAAACAGCGGCATTACTTCACCATTGCCCTGAAAGAATGCAACCGGCAAATCGAGCTCATCAACGACCTGCTGGATATGCGACGGCTGGAAGCCGGGACGTATCTGCTGCAACCAGAGAATATTTTTCTGCCGCGGTATTTACAAGATTTGCTGGCCGGGGCTCAGCCTTTGGCCCAAGCCAAACATCAACACCTGCAACTGCACCTGGAGGCAGGGATCCCCTCGCTTTGGGCCGACCCCACCTGCTTGGGGCGCATTCTGCGCGAGCTGCTGCACAACGCCATCAAGTACACGGCCCCTGAGGGATCCATCCACCTGCGGGTTGTCTCAGAAGGAGAGGGGATCCTCTTCGTCTGCAGCAACAGCAGCGAGATCCCAACAGCAGAGCTGCCCCGCATCTTCGAGAAGTTCTACCGGATCCCGCAATCGGATCGCTGGAAGCACGGCGGCACCGGCCTGGGGCTGGCTTTGGTGAAGCAACTGGTGGAGCACATGGGGGGGAATATCTCCGTCAACAGCTCGGATGGATGGACGCATTTCCAAGTTTGGTTGCCCCAAGGTGAGGATCCTGCTCCGCCATTGCCCGCAATGTCGGATCCCCAAGAGAGAGAGGCTGGGTGACCCCTATCCCGGCAAGACTTGTTGCTGCCAGAGGGCCTCCAGTTGCACCGTGTATTCGGAGTTCACGATGGGCACTGCCCCAGCAATGGCCTCTTGAATGGGGATCCCGGCAGCAGCCTCCAGTTGGGCAAAAGCTGTTTGGTAGTCGGCAGACAACCGGCTGACATCGATGAGCGGCAGATCCCCCCAGACCTCCGGCTTGAACTTTTCCAGCTGCCCCTCCGGGCTGGCCAAGACCTCTGCCAGGACCATCGCCCCCCAAGGATTGGCCGCATTAATGGGAATGGCTGTAAACGAGGGATCGATCAAGCTGGTGCCCGGGATCCCATAGGGGGTGGTGCTGGGGGGAAATTGGCCGTTGCCCTTGCGTAAGATCACCTGATCGATAAAGGTGGGGATGAGCCACACTTCGCCGTTGGCAAAAAGCTCCGCCAGGCGGGCAAAGGTGGGCGGGTAGGTTTGGCCCTGTCTCCACAGGAAGGGATCCAGCTTTCTCAGGTATTCCACCAGGGCAGGGGATTGTCGCGCCCAGAGATCGGCATCGAAGTCCGGCCCGCTGTACTGAGCATAGCCCCCGGTCACACCGTAGAAGGCGCTCAACAAAAAGCGGCTGCCATGAAAATCCGGCGGGGCCACGTAGGTAAATCGCCCTGGATTGGCCTCTGCCCAAGCCAACAGTTCGGCGTGGCTCTGGGGGGGATTGGGTACCCGCTCGGCATCATAGGCCATTAAAAAGTAGTTGCCGGTGTAGGGTGCAGAATAGCCCTCGGTGGGCAGGCCAAAATCCGTTGCAATATCGGCGGGATCGTAGAAGGGCAAGCTGGGCAATTTCTCAGCAAAAGGGCCGAAGAGCAAATTCCCCTGCTTGAGGGTGCGGAAGTTGTTGCCATTGATCCAGATGAGATCGATGCTGCCGCCGCTGCGCAGACCGGCCTGCACCTCCCCAATCACCTTGTTGACTGCTTCAACAGTATCCGTGAGCGGGATCCGGTTCAAGCGAATGCCATAACGCTCCTGCAACTGGCTTTTCACCCAGCCATCCACAAAGCCGTTGATGGCCTCGCTGCCGCTCCACATGGCCCAGTTGACAGAGCTGCCCCGCGCCCGCTCCAGAATATCCGCCCAGCTCAGGGATCCCAGATCCACCGTGTTCTGGGGGGCATTCTGGGCAAACGGAGAGCCTTGACTCAACACCCAAGCCCCCAGGGATCCCAGGCCGGCCAACACCTGCCGCCGCTTCCAGAAAACGCTTTTGGGTTGCATAGCCTTGCCACCATCCCCATCCAACTTTCAGGTTTCAGATTCAACTTAAACTCTCCCCTCTTCCTTGGGGAAAGGGGCTGGGGGTGAGGGATCCCCGCCAACCCCCACAGGCCACAGAGCCTCTGGCGGCAAATGGATCCACACTGCCTGCCCCGGCGCAAACACCTGATGGGGAGCCACCCAAGCCTGCAGACTGCCCCAAGGGGCTTGCAAGGTCAGCCGTCGCTGGGTGCCCGCAAAGCGTTCCGCCATCACTTGAGCGGAGAAAACATTGTCGGCCAAGCCGGGCGGATGGGGAAACACCTGCACCTGTTCCGGGCGCACCGTCAGCCGCACCTGACCTTGGAGTGGCGCGGCGCTTTTCAAGAGGATCCCGTTGTTGAGGCGAAGCTGGTGACCCTCCGCCTGCGCGTCGAAAAAATTGACCCCGCCAAAAAAGCGGGCAATGCGCTCGGAGCGCGGCTGCTGATAGAACTCCACAGGGGATCCCACCTGGTGTAGCTGCCCCTCAAACATCAGGCCGATGCGTTGGGCCATGGCTGTGGCTTCTGCTTGATCGTGGGTAACCAGCACCGTCGTCACCCCTGTTTCCGCCTGCAGCTCCAGGATGAGGGCCTGCATCTCTTGGCGCAGGTTGGCATCCAGGGCCGATAAAGGTTCATCCAACAGCAGCACCTTGGGCCGAATCACCAAAGCCCGCGCCAGGGCCACCCGCTGCGCTTGTCCGCCAGAAAGCTGGCTAGGCCGACGCTGAGCCAATCCGGGCAATTGCACCCGCTCCAACATGCGCCAGGCGGCAGCCTCCCGCTCTGCCCGGGGAATGCCCCGCATTTTCAGGCCAAAAGCAACATTCTCCCCCACGCTCAGGTGGGGAAACAGGCGGCTGTGTTGGGACAGCAAAGTCACGCCGCGCCGTTCCGGCGGCAGAGGGTTGAGGGGGATCCCGTCCAGCCAAATTTCCCCCGGATAGGGCAAGGGATCCGGTTCCAGCAGGCCGGCGATGAGATTGAGGGTGGTGGACTTGCCGCAGCCCGACGGCCCCAGCAGGGCGAAGATCTCCCCTGCCTCCACGCTCAAAGACAAATCCCTGAGGACAGGGATCCCTCCCTTGTGGAAGCGCTTGCTGAGGTGGCGGAGAACAAGGTGGCCCATGCTTGAGTTACCGGTCAACCTCCCAAGGAGCTCTCAAGCTCTCCCAAATTAGAACACCCAAATTAGAACAGAAAATACCGCTGCGCCATGGGCAGCACCTCTGCCGGCTCGCAGGTGAGCAATTCTCCATCGGCCCGCACTTCATAGGTCTCCGGGTTCACCTCAATGTGGGGAGTGGCGGTATTGAGTTTCAAATCCGCTTTGCCGATCTCGCGGCAATTTTTCACCGCTACGGCCCGGCGCTGGATCCCCAGTTTTTCCGGGATCCCCAGGTCTAGGGCAGCCTGGGAGACAAAGAGGAGGCTGGTCTCGGTCAAGGCGCGGCCAAAGCTGCCGAACATGGGGCGAGGGTACACCGGCTGCGGGGTCGGAATGGAAGCATTGGGATCCCCCATTTGGGCGTAGGCAATCAGGCCCCCCTTCAGGACGATTTCCGGCTTAACCCCAAAAAAGGCCGGCTTCCATAGACACAGATCCGCCAGCTTTCCCACCTCCACCGACCCGATGACGTGGCTGAGGCCCTGGGCGATGGCGGGGCAGATGGTGTACTTGGCTACGTAACGCTTGGCCCGGAAGTTGTCGTTGCGGCTGCTGTCTTGTGGCAAAGGCCCCCGCTGCACCTTCATCTTGTGAGCCGTCTGCCAAGTGCGGATGATTACCTCCCCCACCCGGCCCATGGCCTGCGAGTCGGAAGAGATGATGCTGAACACCCCCATGTCATGCAAGATGTCTTCGGCGGCAATGGTTTGGGGGCGAATGCGGCTTTCGGCAAAAGCAATATCCTCCGGCACATTCTTGCTCAGGTGGTGACACACCATCAGCATGTCCAGATGCTCTTCGATGGTGTTGCGGGTAAAGGGGCGGGTGGGATTGGTGGAGCTGGGCAGCACGTTGGGCTCGGAGGCAATGCGGATGATGTCGGGGGCATGCCCACCCCCGGCCCCTTCGGTGTGGAAGGTGTGAATGGTGCGGCCATTGATGGCGGCGATGGTATCTTCCACAAAAGCCGATTCATTTAAAGTATCGGTGTGGATGAGGGTTTGGACGTCGTACTCATCCGAGACTTGCAAACAGCTGTCGATCACCGCCGGCGTGGATCCCCAATCTTCATGGATCTTGAGTCCGCAGGCCCCCGCTTCCACCTGTTCCCGCAAAGCTGCGGGAAAAGCCGCGTTTCCCTTGCCAAAGAAGCCCAAATTGACGGGGAACCCCTCCGCCGCCTGCAACATCTTGCCCAAGTTCCAAGCTCCAGGGGTGCAGGTGGTGGCGTTGCTGCCTGTGGCCGGCCCAGTTCCGCCCCCCAAGAGGGTGGTCACTCCCGAGGCGATGGCAAACTCGCACAGCTGCGGACAGATGAAATGCACATGGGCATCGATCCCGCCCGCTGTCAGGATCAGGTTTTCCCCGGCAATCACCTCAGTGCTGGGGCCAACCACCATGCCCGGCGTCACCCCCGCTTGGATGTTGGGGTTGCCGGCTTTGCCAATGCCGACAATGTAGCCATCGCGAATGCCCACATCCGCCTTGACAATGCCCCACCAGTCCAGGATCAGGGCGTTGGTGATCACCAGATCCAAGGCCCCGTTGGCGCGGGTGGCCGTCGGCGATTGCCCCATGCCATCGCGGATGGTTTTGCCGCCCCCAAACTTAATCTCCTCGCCGTAGGTGGTGAAATCCTCCTCCACCTCGATGATCAGTTCGGTATCCGCCAGGCGCACCCGATCCCCTACGGTGGGGCCGTAGTTGCTGACGTATTGGCGACGGGGAATCTCTAGGGTCATAGGGTGGTATCTGCAAAAGGGCTGCCAGGGTTTTACCACACATCCCCACCCAGGGGATCCCTTGCTGTCTATTGTTCAGTTCCAACCCTTCCTGAGAACGGATTGGGTTGGCTGAAAATTCGTTACATATATTTACATCTATGATCGAAAGAACAATTGCCAATCGACTCCAGCCTCGATGGGACAAGGGATCCCTCGTTTAATTATTGTGAAGCAACTGAGGGCTCACAAACCCTGACCTATAATGCCAGGTAAGTCCTGCCCTGGGGGAATCTTCTGCCAAGGGGTAGGGATGCTTCGTTCCTTGTCGCAAGAGAGGAGTTCTTGATGACAACTACGCCAAAGGAGCGAGAGCCGAAGGTCAAGGTGTCGGTTGATGTGGATCCGGTTCCCACCTCATTTGAGAAATGGGCCAAGCCGGGCCACTTCGACCGCAGCCTATCCCGTGGCCCCAAGACCACGACCTGGATCTGGAACCTCCATGCTCTTGCTCATGACTTCGACAGTCACACCAGCGACTTAGAAGACGTCTCTCGTAAGATCTTTTCCGCTCACTTCGGCCACTTGGCAGTGGTTTTCGTCTGGCTGAGCGGCATGTACTACCACGGAGCTCAGTTCTCCAACTATTCTGCTTGGCTGGCGGATCCGATCAACGTCAAGCCCAGCGCCCAAGTGGTCTGGCCCATCTTCGGCCAAGAGATCCTGAATGGGGATGTGGGCGGCGGCTTCGAAGGGATCCGCATTACTTCTGGTCTATTTCACCTCTGGCGAGCTGCCGGCATCACCAACGAGTTCCAACTCCTCTGCACCGCTATTGGTGGCTTGGTGATGGCCGGGCTGTGCCTGTTCGCCGGCTGGTTCCACTACCACAAGCGGGCTCCCAAGCTGGAGTGGTTCCAAAATGTGGAATCGATGCTCAACCACCACCTAGCGGGCCTGCTGGGGCTGGGTTCTTTGGCCTGGGCTGGCCACCAAATCCACGTGGCCATTCCCATCAACAAGATGTTGGATGCGGGCGTGCCGGCGGATCAGGTGCCTTTGCCCCACGAGTTCATCCTCAAGCCCGCCTTGATGAAGGAGATGTTCCCCAGCGTGGATTGGGGCATCTTCAGCGGGGTGGTGCCCTTCTTTACCTTGGATTGGGGCAAATACGCGGAGTTCCTCACCTTCAAGGGTGGCCTGGATCCGCAAACGGGCGCCCTCTGGCTAACCGATCAAGCCCACCACCACTTGGCCATTGCCGTGCTCTTTATCGTGGCCGGCCACATGTACCGCACCAACTGGGGCATCGGCCACTCCATTAAAGAGATCCTGGAAGCCCACAAAGGCCCCTTCACCGGCGAAGGCCACAAGGGCCTCTACGAAGTGCTCACCACCTCTTGGCACGCCCAACTGGCCATCAACCTGGCCATGGTGGGATCCCTGAGCATCATCGTGGCCCAGCACATGTACGCCATGAACCCCTACCCCTACATGGGCATCGACTACGCCACCCAGATCTCCCTGTTTACCCACCACATGTGGATAGGCGGCTTCTTCGTGGTGGGGGGTGCTGCCCACGGGGCCATTTACATGGTGCGGGACTACGACCCGGCGGTGAACCGCAACAACGTGTTGGATCGGGTATTGCGCCACCGGGATGCCATCATCAGCCACCTGAACTGGGTGTGTCTGTTCTTGGGCTTCCACGCCTTTGGCTTCTACGTCCACAACGACACGATGCAAGCCCTGGGCCGTCCGCAGGACATGTTCTCGGACACCGGCATCCAACTGCAGCCCATCTTCGCCCAGTGGATTCAGTCGCTGCACACTTCGGCCATTGCCAGCACCGCTCCCTATGTGGGCGCCTCGGTTAGCCCCATCTTTGGCGGCGACGTGGTGGCTGTGGGTGGCAAGGTGTCCATGATGCCCATGGTGCTGGGCACGGCGGACTTCATGGTGCACCACATCCACGCCATGACCATCCACATTACGGTGCTGATCCTGCTCAAGGGGGTGTTGTTTGCCCGCTCTTCCCGGTTGATCCCGGACAAAGGCAAATTGGGCTTCCGCTTCCCCTGCGATGGCCCGGGCCGCGGCGGCACCTGCCAGGTCTCCGGCTGGGATCACGTGTTCCTGGGGCTGTTCTGGATGTACAACTGCATCTCCATCGTGATCTTCCACTTCAGTTGGAAGATGCAGAGCGACATCTGGGGCACCGTCAACGCCGATGGCACGATTGAGCACATCACCGGCGGCAACTTTGCGGCCAGCGCCATTAACATCAACGGCTGGTTGCGGGACTTCCTGTGGGCGCAATCGGTGCAGGTGATCAACTCCTACGGCTCGGCTCTGTCGGCTTATGGGCTGCTCTTCTTGGGCGCTCACTTTGTCTGGGCCTTCAGCCTGATGTTCCTGTTCAGCGGTCGCGGCTACTGGCAGGAGCTGATTGAGTCCATCGTTTGGGCCCACAACAAGCTAAAAGTCGCTCCGGCCATTCAACCCCGCGCTCTGAGCATCATTCAGGGTCGGGCGGTCGGTGTGGCCCACTACCTGTTGGGAGGGATCGTCACCACCTGGGCGTTCTTCCTGGCACGGTTCGGCGCACTCGGCTAAGGCAAGGAGGAAGAGAGAATCATGACAACTGCAACTCGTTTTCCCCAATTCAGCCAAGACCTGGCCAGCGATCCCACCACGCGTCGGCTGTGGTATGGCATTGCCACCGCCCACGACTTCGAGACCCACGATGGCATGACGGAGGAGCGGCTTTACCAAAAGCTGTTCGCCACCCACTTTGGCCATCTGGCAATCATCTTCCTGTGGGCCTCCGGCAACGTCTTCCACATCGCCTGGCAAGGCAACTATGAGCAATGGGTAGCCAACCCCACGGGTGTCACCCCCATCGCCCACGCCATCTGGGATCCCCACTTTGGCAAGGCAGCGGTGGAAGCCTTTACCCAACCGGGGGGCGGCGGCCCCGTCAACGCGGCCTACTCTGGCCTGTACTACTGGTTCAACACCATTGGCCTGCGCACCAACGGCGATCTCTACGCCGGTGCCATTGGCCTGTTGTTGTTGGCGGCGGTGTTTCTGTTTGCCGGCTGGCTGCACCTGCAGCCCCGCTTCCGGCCTAGCCTGAGCTGGTTCAAGAACGCTGAAGCCCGTCTCAACCACCACCTGGCCGGCTTGTTTGGGGTCAGTTCCCTGGCTTGGACTGGTCACCTGGTACACGTCGCCATCCCCGAGTCCCGCGGGCAGCACGTAGGCTGGGACAACTTCCTTACCACTCTGCCCCACCCGGCAGGTCTGAAGCCCTTCTTTACCCTCAACTGGGGGGTGTATGCCCAGAACCCGGACACGGCCAACCATGTCTGGGGCACGGCAGAAGGGGCGGGCACGGCCATCCTCACTTTCTTGGGTGGCTTTAACCCCAACACCCAGTCCCTGTGGCTGACGGACATGGCCCACCACCACCTGGCCATCGCGGTGATCTTCATCGTGGCCGGCCACATGTACCGCACCAACTGGGGCATTGGCCATAGCATCCGGGAGATCCTTGGCGCCCACAACCCCCCCAAGGGCACTCCCTTCGGAGGCCTGCTGGGAGAAGGCCACAAAGGTCTCTACGACACGGTCAACAACTCCCTGCACTTCCAGTTGGCTCTGGCCTTGGCCTGTCTGGGGGTGGTGACCTCGCTGGTGGCGCAGCACATGTACGCTCTTAACCCCTACGTGTTCATGTCCATGGATCACACCACGGAGGCGGCTCTCTACACCCATCACCAGTACATTGCTGGCTTCTTGATGGTGGGGGCGTTTGCCCACGGGGCCATCTTCCTGGTGCGGGACTATGATCCTGAGGCCAACAAGAACAACGTGCTGGCGCGGGTGCTGGATCACAAAGAAGCGATCATCTCCCACCTCAGCTGGGTATCGCTGTTCTTGGGCTTCCACACGCTGGGGCTGTACGTCCACAACGATGTCATGCAAGCCTTTGGCACGCCCGAGAAGCAGATCCTGATCGAGCCGGTGTTTGCTCAGTTCATCCAGGCCTCTCACGGCAAGATGATCTACGGCATGGATGTGTTGTTGTCCAACCCCGACAGCCTTGCTTCTACCGCTTGGCCCAACTACGGCAACGTGTGGCTGCCGGGCTGGCTGCAGGCCATCAACGATCCCAATGGATCCCTGTTCCTGCCCATTGGCCCGGGTGACTTCCTGGTGCACCACGCCATTGCGCTGGGCTTGCACACCACCACCTTGATCTTGGTCAAGGGGGCGTTGGATGCCCGCGGCTCTAAGCTGATGCCGGACAAGAAGGACTTTGGCTACAGCTTCCCCTGCGACGGCCCGGGTCGAGGCGGCACCTGCGACATCTCCGCCTGGGATGCCTTCTACCTGGCCATGTTCTGGATGCTGAACACCATCGGCTGGGTTACCTTCTACTGGCACTGGAAGCAGCTTGGGGTTTGGAGCGGCAACACTGCCCAGTTCAACGAGAACTCCACCTACCTGATGGGCTGGCTGCGGGATTACCTCTGGGCCAACTCCGCCCAGTTGATCAACGGCTACAACCCCTACGGGATGAATAACCTGGCGGTTTGGGCCTGGATGTTCCTGTTCGGCCACCTGGTGTGGGCAACTGGGTTCATGTTCCTGATCTCCTGGCGCGGCTACTGGCAAGAGCTGATCGAGACCTTGGTGTGGGCGCATGAGCGCACTCCCTTGGCCAAGCTGATCCGCTGGAAAGACAAGCCGGTGGCCATGTCGATTGTCCAAGGTCGTCTGGTGGGTCTGGCCCACTTCACGGTGGGTTACGTGCTGACCTACGCGGCCTTTGTTATCGCCTCGACAGCCTCTCAGTCGGGGTAGCAAGCCCATAACCTGCTGAATAGGGATCCCTCGGCTGGTCCAGGGATCCCTTTTTTGTGAGTTGGTAGAGTGGTGATATGAAGTTTAGGGTCTGATGAGTTTGGTCGATGACTCTAGCCGCCCGATTGGATCCCTATATCAGGCGATATACCTTTGAGGAGTTTCATCGACTGATTGAGTCTGGACAGATTGAAGAGCCCAATCAGTTGGAGCTGATTGACGGGCTCCTAGTTCAAAAGATGACGAAAGGGGAGAGGCACGCCGCCTACTGTAGCCGCCTGTACCGACTGTTGGTGGGCCTTGTGCAGGAGCAAGCTATTGTGCGCACCCAGGATCCGGTCCAACTGCCCCCCAATCACGAGCCAGAGCCCGACTTTGCCATTGTGCGCTTTCAGCAGGATGAGTACCGCTCTCGGCATCCTCAGCCCGAAGACATCTATCTCATCATCGAAGTGGCTGATTCTTCCCTTACCTATGATCGGGAAGTCAAACTCGGACTCTACGCCAAAGCCGGGATCCCCAACTACTGGATCTTGAACTTGCAAGAGAACTGCCTAGAGACGTACAGCTTGCCAATAGAGTCGGGAGTTTACCAAAAAAGAGAGGCTTACACCCCCAAGGAAAAAGTTGGGATCCCAGGGATCCTGGCTGGAGAGTTGAGTCTGGATCAGCTAGAAATCGCAGGAGCCCCGCACTGTACCCGTAGGGTCAGTGTCGGGAGGAATGCGGAAGTTACGATAGAACCATGACCCAAGTCCTGACCGTCTCCTGTAAGCTCAAGGTGTCCCAGTCGCAGGCCGCAAAGTTGGACGCGACCTTGGATGCCTTTGTGCAGGCGTTGAACTGGGTCAACCAAAACACGCCCGAGAAAGTCACCAACGCCGTTAAACTTCAATCTCTGTGCTACCGCGAAATCCGTGCCCGGTTCGGCTTGTCCAGTAACTTGGCTCAGCAGGTCTGCAGACGGCTGGCCGGTGCCCGCAAGGTTGCCCGACAGAAAAACCGCCCCGTCAAAGCGTTCAAGAGAGGCTTTGCGACCTACGATGCCCGTATCTTTTCGTTTCGCGAGAAAGACTGGACGGTGTCGCTGACCACAGTGGAGGGTCGAGAGCGCTTTGAGCTGGCGATTGGCCGTTACCAGAGAGAACAGTTGGCAGGCTCCAATCCCAAATCCGCCACTCTGGTCAAGCGCAGAGACGGCTCCTACTACATCCAGATTTGCGTAGAGAAAAAACCACCCAAGCAACAAGATACCGACAAGGTGATCGGGGTGGACTTGGGGAGGACAGATATTGCCCATACGTCAGAGGGGGACAACTGGAATGGACAGCAGTTGAGCAGAGTCCGAGAGCGCTACTCCCGGTTGAGGGCGGTACTCCAACGCAAAGCCAGTAAGGGCACACGCAGTTCGCGGCGCAGATGCAGAGAACTGTTGCAACGGCTGTCTGGCAAGGAAAGACGCTTTCAAACGTGGGTCAATCATCGCATCTCCAAAGCTATTGTCTCTAAGGCAAAAGCTACCAACAGCGCTATTGCTCTGGAAGACCTGACAGGGATCCGGGAAAGGCTCAATCAACAGCCACGCAGCAAAGCTGAACGGCGCAGGGCCAACAGTTGGGCGTTCTACCAGCTGAGGCAGTTTCTGGAATACAAGGCTCTGCGTGCAGGGGTTGCTTTGATTCTGGTGCCGCCTGCCTACACGTCGCAGACCTGCCACCGGTGTTTGCACGTCCATCCCGATCCTACGCAATCCTATCGCAGTGGGAAGCAGTTCAAGTGTGGGCACTGTGGATGGGAAGGGGATGCGGACTGGAATGGGGCCAACATGATTGCCAAGCTTGGGGCTGTCGTAAACCAGCCTAGAGGCCCGTGGTTGGCTTGCCAACTGCAGGGCTACCGAAAGCCCGCCCTGTACTGCGAAGCAGTCAGGGTCGGGTAGTTTACGTTTTTTCCATCGGTTAAGGCAGGGATCCCTTGCCGGCAGATCGAGTCTTGGCTGGCAGGAGTATTGTGGGTGGAGAAGCGTTTGCAGAAGGATTGTCGATGAGCTACGACGCGGTGGTGATTGGGGCCGGGCACAACGGGCTGGTGAGCGCTTGCTATTTGGCCAAGGCCGGGCAAAAAGTGCTGGTGCTGGAGCGCTATCACACCGTTGGTGGGGCTGCCATTACAGAAGAAATTCACCCGGGCTTTCGCGTGTCGGTGGCTTCCTATTCCTGTAGTTTGCTGCGACCGGAGATCATTCGCGATCTGCGCCTGCCGGACTATGGCTTTGAGGTCTACGCCAAGCAACCTTCCTACTTCATGCCTTTCCCGGATGGGCAGCACCTCTTCCTGTATGCCGATAACCGTGCCAAGAGCAAGGCGGAAATTGCCAAGTTTTCTCGCAAAGATGCGGAAGCCTACGACCGCTGGGAGGAGTTTTGGGATCGGGTGAACGAGGTGGTGGAGCCAACCTTAATGCAGCCGCCGATTTCACTGGGGCAACTGGCGGATCGCTTTGCAGCTGCTGGCTATGAAGACGATTTCCGCCGCATCATGCTCCTCTCGACCACCGATCTCTTGGATGAGTTCTTCGAGTCGGAGCAAGTCAAGGCGGCGATGGCTCCCCAATCTTTGATCGGCACCTCTGCCGGGCCGATGACTCCGGGTACGCCCTACATTTGGCTAGTCCATGCGGTAGGTCGGGCTATTGGCTCGCGTGGGGTCTGGGGCTATGTGCGCGGTGGGATGGGATCCATTACCCAAGCGATGGCCAAGGCAGCTCTGGACTTAGGGGTGGAGATCCGCACGTCTGCTCCAGTGGCGGAGATCTTGATGGAGAGTGGGCAGGCCGCTGGGGTTATCCTCGAATCGGGGGAAACCGTGCGGGCGCGGGCGGTTCTCTCCAATGCCCATCCCCAAATCACCTTTTTGCGACTCTGCTCCTCTTTGCCCCCAGACTTGCGTGACCGGCTAGAACGGCACTACCGCACCTCAGGCCCGGTGTACAAGCTCAACTTGGCCCTGGAGGAACTGCCCCGCTACACGGCGGCCCCTGCTGAAGTGCCCCCAGAAGTGGTCAGTTCCGCCACGGTAGACATTGCTCCCTCGGTGGCCTATCTGGAGCGGGCTTGGGATGACTGCAAGTACGGGATCCCTTCCCGGGATCCGTTTATCGAGATCTACAGCCAATCCCCCACCGACCCGACGATGGCTCCCCCAGGCAAGCACATTCTCTCCTGCTTCTGCCAGTTTGTGCCTTACCAACCCAAAGGGCGAGACTGGAACGATGGCCTGCGGGAAGAATTTGCCGATCGGGTAATCGACAAAATTGCCCAATTTGCCCCCAACATTAAAAACGCCGTGATCGCACGGCAGATGTTGTCGCCCGTGGATCTGGAGGCCCGCTTCGGCCTTGTGGGGGGCAGCATTTTTCACGGGGAAATGACGCCGGATCAAAGCTACAACCTGCGGCCCATCTCCGGCCTGGCCGACTATCGATCCCCCATTCCCGGCCTTTACCTCTGCGGCTCAGGGGCGCACCCAGGAGGCGGAGTGACCGGGATCCCTGGCCACAACTGCGCACAGGTGGTGCTCAGCGATCTACCCAAGCTCTGACCGACGAAAAGGCCAAGCCAGAGCGGATCCCTGCTCTGGGATCAAACGGGTTGCCTGGGTTACAGCCGCACCTCAGTTCCCTCAAAGAACCCACGGATGATCAAAATGGCCCCTTCTCTAGCTTCAAGGTTGTTAGTAGGGAACTCCTGTTCTATGAACCACTGGCCGGAAATGCGCTCAGCAGAGGTCGTTGAATCGAAGACAAGGTTCAGATTTCCTCTTTGTGTTCCCCCACCAATATCAAGCCGGTTAAACGGCCCTGATAACTGTGCTCCGGCCAAGGTGCGGAAGACGAAATCCCCCGTTGCAGGCACGATGCCCTGCAAAACAACTGGAGTACCCCCGCCTTCTTCCCTTTCAGTTCGTAATGAGAAAAAGTAGTCAAAGGCTGTTGGAGCACCCGGTCCAGGAGTAGGGACAGGTAACTGAGGAATTGGGGTGGGGAAAGGTCGCGGTGGAGGGCTGACCTGCACAAAGTTGAGAACTGTGCTGGTGTTGGCCGGATCAAACTCCGCTTGAACACGACCGTTCAACAGGCGGCGGATGCGAACCAACTGATTGGGCAAGATGTTCAGTCGAGTCGGATCCGGAGCAAACAGTACCGACTGCGTACCCACCTGGGCAGGACGATAGACAATCTCCGCCTGGTTGGGACGGAAGTTTAGGCGGGCAAAGAGAGCCAAGGCGTCCTCGGGAGTGCCATCGCCCGCAACCCCCCGCTGCCGCACCACAAAGCTCGCGGAGAAACTACCTGTCTGGAGAATGGCAGATACTCCTTCTGTTGGGTTCACGAAGCTTCCTGCTGACGGGTTGCCACCTGGGCCAGGATCTTCATAGAGTACCCCCGTGGTGCGGACAATGAGAGAAGAATCTCCCTCTAGGACAACTTGGTTGCCATTCCTATTCACCAAGATTCGGCGCACGGTGAGAGTCAAGACAGTACCTTCCCTGGCGGCTCTAAAGGTTGTGTTCACTCGAATGCGCTGGTCGTTGGGGAGGGTTGAAACTGCAACCAGCCCGGCGATACTAAATTGCGTAGATAGTCTGCCGTCGTTGGGGCCAAAGGCAATGAGATTCACCAGCGGTGTGGTTCGCCCAATTTGGACGGCCAGGGTGCTGGAGCGAAGGGTGGAGTCAATCGTCAAGTCACTGGCTGGGATCTCGTTCACAGGCAAGATGCGGGCTTCAACATTGGCGATGCGAGCTTCACCGCTGCCTTGGAGGGGGTTGGTGCGCACAGGGATCCCGTTGTCAAACCTCGGATTGACATAGTCCAAGCGGAGGCTGGTGGTCTCCAGCACCGAGCCGGGGGTAAAGCGATACTCTTGGGCCGAGACAAAGGCAGCCGGATCTACCTGGACGGGCCCAGGCAAGGTCGGAGACTCATTAACTTCTCCGCAGCCGCCTAGCAGCAAGACTCCACACAAAACCGCCAACGAGCGACCTTTGAAGTTCATACGGCACTTCCTCACACACCTTAAATCTGGGCAAATCCACACAAAATGGGGAGAAGGCACCCAACCCCTAACGCTACAGGTAAGCTGGCCACCCCTGCTCGAGGCTATGATACCCCATATCTAGGGGATGGGCCATTTCCAGAACAATTTCTTGCATTTGCTCTGCCGCTCGCTTGACAACGCTCTAGGATGCAGTAGAACTAACAGCAGGCAATCCCCCCTTATCAAACGGGAGCCCAGGGGCAAAAACCTGTTTTGCAGACTCGAGTTGGATCCCTGCTGGACGCTGCCTAAGACGTTTGCTGTGGTGTGAGTGAGTGGAGATTTTTCGATGAGACGACGTTTTGGCTCAGCCCTTGGCCGTGGCGGCCTCTCTCTTTGGGCAACCTGTGCTTCGGTTGCGCTAATTACCGGCTGCAGTAGCGAGACCACCAGCGGGGTGCCGCCTCTACTGGCTTCTAGCGGTGCCACGCCTCCTCCTGTGGCCGTTGCCCCCACGATTGCCCCCAATCTCACGCCTATCACCTTCCGCCCTGGTCCGGATTTCGCCCCCATCACCCCGCCGCCCATCCAGCCCGACCTACCGGATCCGCCTAGCTTGCGGCCAGCTCCAGCTGGGGAGTTTAATCTTTTGCTGCTTTCTGGCATTCCGCCAGTGGGATCCGCCTTTGTAACTATCACCTTGCGCGGCTTACTTGCTCCAGGAGTGATCAGGAGCGTAGAGGTTCAGTTTTTTAACATCAGTCGCGGCACGGATATTACCAGCATCTTTTTGCCGACGGCAATTGAGCAGTTTAGAAATACGCTGATAGGCAGAGGCAATAGCTACGACGACCGAATCAACGGGATCACGCTTACCAACGGCTTCACCTTCCCGGCGGATCTAGCCGCCTACAACAACAACGTTGCTGCGGGGGAAAGAGTTTTGGTGATCGTGGTCATTCGAGATTCATTTGGTCAAGCTCTGAGGCTGGAAGCGCGCGCCCAAGCCACCTAAGCTGGAGCTGAGTAAGGCTGTTTGGGTTTGTGCCACGAGAGAGTTGAATGGCAGGAGGATGAGGGAATGAAAACGGGAAAAGTAGCTGGGGTTTTGGCTTGCTTGTGCTTGGGCTTGCTAACAGCTTGTCAACAAACTAAAGAGGGGAATCCAATCAGCTCGCTGCCAGGGCCAATCATCCCTGTGCAAAACCCGAATACAGAACCTGGAGGAACGGGGGTAGGGCTGCCATCCACTCCTCCGATTGGATCTGTTCCCCCAGGTCAACCCAGCCCTCTTGTGCCCCCTCCTGTGTCGGCGCCGACGATCCCGCCCCTGCCCACTCCCAATCCCTCTCCCAGCATCGTTGGCCTGCCTCCAGGCCCCCTGGCTGCCCCGACGTTTACTAAGAGCTTCAGTCCTTCCACAACTTCAGCAGGTGTTCCTGTTACTTTAAGTTTTTCAATCACCAACAACTCTGGCATCGAACTGACTGGCCTCAACTTTGCAGACAGCCTGCCTGCAGGGTTGCTTGTTGCCAATCCGTCCAACCTCAATAATACCTGTGACGGCACACCTAATGCGCCTCTAGGCGGGGCCCTAATCACTCTAAGCGATGGAAAACTGGCTGCCAATGCAACTTGTGCAGTGACTGTTCAGGTTGTTGCTGCAAGCGTGGGTACCTACACTAACCCTGCCGTAACTCTGACCAGTAACCAGGCTCCTCCTGTTCCAAGCGCACCTGTCGATCTCTTCGTGATCCTAGCTACTCCTCCAGGGTTTACTAAGCAGTTTGTTCCTAACTCGACTACAAACGGCAACATCGTGGCTGTTGTCTTCACAATTACGAACACTGCAACTGTTCCCATAACCGGCCTCAGTTTCATCGACATTTTGCCCACAGGGTTACAAATTACGAATCCAGAAGTTAACTCAAACACCTGCGGTGGTACGCTGACAGCACTTGGTAGTACGACCACGATTTCTCTCGCGGGCGGAAGCCTAGCCGCAGGCGCCTCCTGCGTAGTTTCTGTATCGGTCGAACAAATTACCCCCATGGTTGCGAACTACACCAACCCTCCAGTTACTCTCTTGAGCAATGGCGCGCCGCCAGCGACTTCTGGTACAGCTATGGTAACTTTTACACCGTAACTTTTAAGTAGAGTTCTTACCCTTGACCCAAGTAAAAGTGAGGCAGATGGGTCAAGCTGTGAGCATTCCTATGCTGCTCAGCAGAGCTTGGGGGGAGAGGCCAACCCTGTAGGCTGCCGCAGTTTGGCAGCCTCTCAGTCTCTGCACTCAAGAGTCAAAGGGATCCAGCTTTGCGCAAAAGATTATCTGGGATATTAAGCTGTTGTGCTGTTCAAGCCGGCTGCCCAATCCAGCAGGCGATTCACTTCTTCCGGGGTTTTGGCTTCCGAGTACAGCCGCAGCAAAGGCTCGGTGCCGCTGCCGCGAATCATCACCCAACTTCCATCGGCGAGGACGAATTTGTGGCCGTCGCGATCAAAATGTTTGATCACCTGCTGCCCCAAAATCTCAGCCGGGGGATCCATCTGTAGCCGTTTGAATAACTCAGTTTGTTGATTTTGATCGGCGAGGTGGAGATCGCGGCGCAGGTAAACAGAGGTGAACCCTTCCCGTTCCTGCAAAGCCCGGTAGATGGTGCTGAGATCTTGGCCGGTTTCCGTAACCGCTTCGATGAGATACAGGGCCGAAAGCAGGGCATCCCGCTCGGGAATGTGGCCCAAGTAGCCGATGCCGCCCGATTCCTCTCCACCCAAGAGCACCTCTGTGCTCATCATGCGCTCGGCGATGTACTTAAAGCCCACCGGCATTTCCGTAACCGGTAGGCCATAGTGCTGTGCAACTTTAACAAACAGCTCAGAGCCGCTGATGGTTTTGACAATCTCGCCCCGTAAGCCGCGTTGCCCCGCCAAGTGGTCGATCAAGATGGGAATGAGGATCTGCGGGCTGAGGAAATGGCCTTGCCCATCGAGAGCCGCAATGCGGTCGGCATCCCCATCAAAGACCAATCCCATTTTCAAGGGGGCGGGATCCGCCGCGATGATCTGAGCAGAAGCCTGCAGGTTTTGCGGCAAGGGCTCGGGGGGAAATCCCCCAAACAAGGGATCCCGGTGGGCCTGCAATTCAATCACCTTCTCCCCCAGTAGGCGCTTGAGGCCACCGGCGCCAGAGCCAAACATGACATCCACCCAGATCTTGGCCGGGGATCCTTTGAGCTTTTCCAGATCCACAAAGCGGCTGAGCTGGGCCAGGTAGCCGGGCCAGGGATCCCAGGTGTGGATGGGGGCCTTGTGGGATCCAAGAGGCTGGAGGCTTTGCAGCTCCTGCTCGATGGCGGCGGTAACTTCCGGCGGCACGGATCCGCCAAATCCCCCCTTGACCTTGAGGCCGGAATAGTGGGGGGGGTTGTGGCTGGCGGTGATCACCAAAGCGCCGTGACAGCCCCGCTCCTTGGCACCCCAGCTAAAGGCCGGCGTTGGGGCCACACAGGTGGAGAGGTAAACTGGGATCCCCAGGCGGGCCACCACCTCAGCAACGTGGGCGGCAAAGCGCTCCGAGAGAAAGCGGTTGTCGTAGCCAATCAGGATCCCTTCGCCGGGGTAGGTGCGGGCCAACACTTGGGCGCTGGCCTGGGCTGCAACGGTCAAGTTTTGGAAAGTAAAGGCATCGGCAATCACGGCTCGCCAGCCGTCGGTGCCAAAGTGAATAGGGGGGGTGGGCATGGCTTGATGTATCGGATCCCGTCGCATCAACTCATAGCATGATGCCAAGGTCAATGGTTTCAAGGAGGACGAAAAAGCGGTTGATCTGCGGTTTCTCAGCCCACTCTCAGGCAAAATGGGCTGCATTCTCAGCTGGAGCGGGGGTAATAAGAGAGGAGTTTCTCTTGCAGGGTTCATCAATCCAGCTCCCAGCCTGACGGCCCAAGGTATCTGCGAGGGAGTTCCTCCGCGTATTTACGTGGGTACAGTTCTGCAAGTTGTGGTGCCAAGATGTTCAGCCTACTCCTTCTGCTGACCTTGATTGGGGTGATCTTCTTCACCCGGCGGCTACAGCAACTCCTGCACAACATTCCGCAGCGCTACTGGCTCTCTCTGGGTGGAGGGATTTCTCTGGCCTATGTGTTCACGGCTTTTTTGGCGGAAGTGACGGAGCTGCAACAACACTTGATGCCCCTAGAAGTGCCTGTGTTGGGCTATTTGATTGAACACATTCATCTGCTCATGTTGCTGGGCATTGTTACGGTATATGGGTTGGAGGGGCTGGCCCAATCTTCCAAGCAAGAGGCATTGCTGCATCCAAGGATATTTTCCGTTCACATTGGTTTCTTTACGCTCTACAGCGTAATTCTGGGTTATTTGCTAAGACACACGGTGCAAGAATGGCTCAGTTGCCTGTTGCTGACCATCGCTTTGGCTATCCACCTCAGCATCGTCTGTAAAGATCTATTTGAGCATCATCCCCACTTATTTCAGCACCAAGGGCGTTGGCTGTTGATCGGATCCCTTTTTGTCGGTTGGCTGATGGGGCAAAGGGCCATTTTGCCGGAGATAGCCTTAGCCGCCAGCATTGCCTTTGTAGCGGGGGTTTTAATCTTTCAAGTGCTGAAGCACGAGCTACCCGAAACCGAAGGGCACTTTGGGGCATTTTTGGCGGGTGTTGTCGGTTTTGGTAGCTTGCTGGTGGCCATTTCGGCCATTCGGGCCTGGGAGTGAGTTCTACGGGTAAACCCAGCGTATCAGTAGCAATCACTGGGATCCCTCTCTGAAATTCTGCGGATTTTGAGTGGAGATTACCTTTTCTTAATCTTCGCTTAACAAAAAGTTAACTCTAGCCTGCTATTTTCTATCTGTTCCTTGAAGAAACACTAAGCCCTCATTGAGGAGTCAATAGACACTATGATGAAAACTTTCTTGGCAGGCCGTCGCTCTTTGCTCGTGGGGCTAGTTGCCACCGTGGCCGGTGCTTCTGTAGCCCTGTCTGGACTGGTGCATGCCCAGGCCAAAGATTGCCCCCGTCCGCCGGAGATGGATGTGCGCTTCTGCGACCGCGATGGCGATTTGATTGCCGATGTGCCGGAAGATCCGAACGAGTGGATCAATCCGGATACCCTGATCTTTGCCTACACCCCCGTTGAGGATCCCTCAGTTTACAAGAACGTTTGGGCTGAGTTTCTCGATCACTTGGCAGAGGTAACCGGCAAGAAGGTGGAATACTTCCCAGTGCAGTCCAATGCTGCTCAGTTGGAAGCGATGCGGGCGGGCCGTTTGCATGTGACCGGCTTTAACACCGGCTCTGTCCCTTTGGCGGTGAATGCGGTGGGCTTCCGTCCTTTTGCTATGATGGCCAGCTTGGATGGCAGCTTCGGCTACGAAATGGAGATCATCGTTCCTGCCGATAGCGATATCCAATCCATCGAAGATCTGCGCGGTCGGCAATTGGCTTTCACTAGCGAAACCTCCAACTCTGGCTTTAAGGCTCCTTCGGCGCTGCTGAAAGGGGAATTTGGCATGGAGCCCGGGGTTGACTACCAAACTGTCTTCTCAGGCAACCACGAGAACTCTATCTTGGGTGTGTTTAACGGTGACTACGAGGCGGCGGCTATTGCCAACTCCGTGATGACCCGCATGGCCAAGCGGGGCACGATTGATCCCAGCAAAATTCGCACCATCTACAAATCTCAAACTTTCCCCACCACAGCCTATGGAGTTGTCTACAACCTCCACCCAGAAGTGGCGGAAAAAGTGAAAGAGGCTTTCTTCACCTTTAAGTGGGAAGGCACCAAGCTAGCGGAAGAGTTTGGCAAGAGTGGTGGGGAGCAGTTCATTACCATCACTTACAAAGAGTATTGGGAAGTGATCCGCACTATTGATAAAGCCAGCGGCGTGGAGTACAAGCTCTAAATCCTCTCCAGCAGATCTTTCACTTATGGGATCCCTTCTCGATCGGGGATCCCTTTTTGTTGTCCTGCAACAGTCAGGATCGAGCCGGACAGTATCATCGTTGCAGACCTATCCTGCAGATCCCAGCATCCTGATCCCCCATGGCCCTGTTCACCCTCAACTCCGTTCGCAAAGATTTTGGCATCAAGGAACTCCTGAGGAATGCCAGTTTCAGCCTAGAAGAAGGCGATAAAGTCGGCATCATCGGCACCAACGGTTCCGGAAAATCCACACTGCTCAAGATGATCGCTGGCCTAGAACCCATCGATGGGGGCGACCTCTGGGTCAGTTCTGGGGCGAGGATAATCTACCTACCCCAACAGCCAGAGATGGATCCCGAGCATACGGTGCTGGAGCAGGTGTTTGCGGCTGCCGGAGAAAAAATGCGCCTGATCCGAGCCTACGAGGAGCTTTCCCATCGCTTGGCCCATCAAGGTGGGGATCCCAGTCTGTTATCCCAGTTGGCCAGTATTAGCGAGCGTATCGAGGTGGAATCCGCTTGGGATCTGGAAACCCAGGCCAAAACCATTCTCAGCCGTTTGGGCATTGCAGACTTTCAGGCCCGCGTTGGCGATTTGTCGGGGGGATACCGTAAGCGGATTGCCATTGCGTCAGCCCTCTTGGCAGAGCCAGATGCTCTACTGATGGATGAGCCCACCAACCACTTGGATGCCGAATCGGTGGAATGGTTGCAAGATTATTTGAATCGTTTTGCTGGGGCAGTGCTGCTGATCACCCACGACCGCTATTTTTTGGATCGGGTTACCCAGCGCATTCTGGAAATTGATCGCGGCGATCTGTATGCCTACAGCGGCAACTACTCTTACTACCTGGAGAAAAAAGCGGCTGCTGAAGCGGTCGAAAAGGGATCCCAACGCAAGTATGCCAATCTCTTACGGCGGGAATTGGAATGGCTCAAACGAGGCGCCAAAGCCCGCAGCACCAAGCAAAAAGCCCGCAAACAGCGCATCGAAGACCTACAAAATCAAGAATTCAAGCAAGCTCTGGGACAAGTGGATATTGCGACCGCCGGGCGTCGCATCGGCAAAAAGGTGATCGAGCTAGAAGGGATCCACAAATCCTACGGCGACCAACTCCTCATTCAAGACTTTACCTATACCTTTGCCCCCGATGATCGGGTGGGCATTATTGGCCCCAATGGGGCGGGAAAATCGACTTTGATGAATATCATCATCGGCAAATTGGCTCCAGATGCGGGCCGAGTGGAGATTGGCCCCACCATCCACATTGGCTACTTCGACCAACACTCTGACGATCTCAGCCTCAACCCCGACCAACGGGTGATCGAGTACCTCAAAGAAGTGGCAGAGCTGGTGAAAACTGCCGATGGGGAGACGATCACCGCATCGCAAATGTTGGAGCGCTTTCTCTTTCCCCCCAATCAACAATATGCCCCACTCCACAAACTTTCCGGTGGTGAGCGCCGCCGCTTGTTTTTGTTGAGGGTGTTGATGCAAGCGCCGAATGTGTTGATTTTGGATGAGCCCACCAATGATCTGGATGTGCAAACCTTGGCAGTATTGGAAGACTATCTGGAAGAATTCAATGGTTGTGTGATCGTGGTGTCTCATGACCGCTATTTTTTGGATCGCACCGTGAATCGCATCTTCGCCTTTGAGGGATCCGGCCAAATCCGGCAATATCCTGGCAACTATTCTGTTTATCTGGAGCATAAGCAGCGCCAAGAGAGTGAGATCAAATCCGCCCGCCCTGAGTCTGTCCCTCTCATTCCCCAGCCTGAAAAAGAGCTTGATAGGATCCCACAAAGCAGAAAACTCTCCTTCAAAGAAAAACGGGAATATGAGCAGCTTGAAAGCCAAATTCCGCAGATGGAGGCAGAAAAAGCTGAAATTGAGCAGATCCTTTATCGCAACCCTCCCAGCGGCTACAGCGAAGTGCAAAAGTTAGCCCAGAAACTGGCAGACTTAACCGCCGCCATCGACTCCGGGACCGCCCGTTGGCTAGAATTGGCCGAGCGCCACCTCAACTAGCGTCGAGCCTGCTTCCAGCATCTCTTCTGTCGAATTTGCAACAGCATCTGGGCAACAATCGTCAAAACCGGCAGCTCGATCAGGGGGCCGATCACCAAAGCCAGAAGGATCAACGGACGCTGCGGAAAAGCAGAAGCAGCAATGGCCAAAGCAAGCGGAGAATTGCGAGCCAAGGTTGTACAGGTCAAACAGACCCACTCCTCATAAGCCAAACCCAGCCAGCGGCTGACCTGGTAAGCCAAGAGGAAGTTGACGGCGAAAAAAACCAGAATGGGAGGCAGAAGCTTGAAAAGTAGGGCTGGATTCTCAGCGAGAATGCTTCCTTCAGTGGCAAAAATAAAAACTATCGCTAGATTCAAAGCCACAATCTGCATGATGCTAATCCGGTCTTGATAGCTTTCAAGGGATCCCCTCTCTCCACGTTCCGTTTTGATTTGCCGAATGGAGTATTGTGTGAGTGCTGCTGCCAGCAAAGGCAAGAAAAGGATCCAAAACAAGCCTGACAATAAAATTTCAACATTTAATTCGACTAAATCTCCTGCCAAAAGCAAAAGATAAACTGGCAAAAGCAAAACTTGCAGAACCAAATTAACAGGCAACAGGGCCGTTGCTAAAACCACATTTCCACCCGCTATCCCTGTAAAAACCAAATACCAATCCGTACAAGGAGTTACCATCAACATGAGCAGGCCAACCCACAAATCTGGCAGATCCGATAAAAAAACAGCCCCCAATCCCCAGGCAAAAATCGGAGTCCACAGAAAGTTGATCGACAAACTGGCCAACGCCACTGCCAATACAGCTTTAGAAGCGCGATTAACCTGCTCAAGTTTCTGAAAAAAAACCTTTCCCCCAGATGCGAGTGGAATGCCCAGGAAAGTGAGATAAAGCAGCAAAGCCAACAGAGGTTGTACCCAGCCTCTTAAGATTTGGACAGAGTTTGGCCATCCTGTGAGGGCCAGACCCACGCCGATCGATACCACAACGAGCAAAGGTTGAGCTCTTTCAGAGAAACGCATGGATACAACTCGATGGATAGTGAGCAGCATTTCCAGTCTCTCAGCCCCTGTCAGTGTGGGATCCCACCTCGCAAGAACCAGAGAAACGGCTACAGTAACCTGGAAAGCGTTCCGCTCCTTTGTGCCATGACTCAGCAACTGACTCTCGACGGACTGGGATTGGGATCGAATGGGGGATCCCGTCTGGGTCGGGTGATTGTAACCGATTTGCAGGGGGAGATGCAGCGCTCCTACCTGGAATACGCCATGAGCGTGATCGTGGGGCGGGCCTTGCCGGATGTGCGGGATGGCCTCAAGCCGGTACACCGCCGCATCCTCTACGCCATGCATGAGCTGGGCCTGACGCCGGATCGCCCCTACCGCAAATGCGCACGGGTGGTGGGGGATGTGCTGGGGAAATATCACCCCCACGGGGATCAGGCGGTCTATGACGCGCTGGTGCGCATGGTGCAAGACTTTTCCAGCCGCTATCCCCTGGTGGCGGGGCACGGCAACTTCGGCTCGGTGGATGATGACCCGCCGGCGGCCATGCGCTACACGGAGTGCCGGCTGGCGGAGCTGAGCCACACAGCGCTTCTGGAGCAGGTGTCGGAAGAGATCGTCGATTTCATGCCCAATTTCGACGGATCCCAGGCGGAGCCCACCGTTCTCCCGGCCCGCTTGCCCATTTTGCTGCTCAACGGCTCTGCCGGCATTGCCGTGGGCATGGCCACCAATATCCCACCCCACAACCTGGGGGAAGTGGTGGATGGCCTGTTGGCTTTGATCGACCATCCCGACCTCAGCCCTGAGGAACTGTTGCGGTGGATCCCAGGGCCGGATTTTCCCACCGGCGGCCAAATCTTAGACACCCAAGGGATCCGCGAAGCCTACCTCACCGGGCGCGGCTCCATCACTCTACGGGGGGTGGCCCGCTTCGAGGAGATCCAGCCGGGCAAAGGACGCCACCGGCGGCCTGCTCTAGTCATCAGCGAGTTTCCCTATCAGGTGAACAAAGCCGCCTGGATCGAAAAAGTGGCCGAGCTGGCCAACCAAGACCGCATCAGCGGCATCGCCGATCTGCGGGATGAGTCGGATCGCAGCGGCATTCGCGTGGTGGTGGAGCTGAAGCGAGAAGCCAACCCGCAGGCGGTTTTGCAGCAGTTGTATAAGCTCACCCCTTTGCAAAGCAACTTTGGAGCCATCCTGCTGGCTTTGGTGAACGGGGAACCGCGGCAGCTCAGCCTCAAGGACATCCTGCAACACTTCTTGCAATTTCGCGAGGCCACCCTCAACCGGATGTTCCGTGCCGAGTTGCAGCAGGTGCAGCGCAAGGCGGAAGAGGTGGCAGGAATGTTGCTGGCGTTGGCGGATCTGGAGGGGGTGATCGAGCTGCTGCGGCAAGCGCCCGATGGCACCACGGCCAAAGCCCAATTGCAAACTCGCCTGGGCTGTACCCCCCAGCAGGCAGAGACGATTTTGGCCATGCCTCTGCGTCGCCTGACGGGATTGGAGCGGGAACGGCTGCACCAGGAACACGCCCAGTTGCAGACCCGCATCGAAGAACTGCAGGGGCTACTCAGCGACCGCCGCAAGCTCTTGAATTATTTGAAAAAAGAGCTGCGACACCTGAAAAAGACCTTCGGGGATCCCCGGCGCACCCAGATCCTCTCGGCCTCGGAGCTGGAAGCGGAAGTGGCCCAAATCCCCAGCGGCGAAGAGACGGAAGAGACCCACTTCTTGCTGCAATTCACCCGCAAGGGCTATGTGCGCCGCCTGCCTCTGCCTAGCCGTCGCTCCCGCAGCAACCCGGCGCAACGGGAACTGGGGGAAGATGTGCTGGTCGGCCTGGAATGCGTCACGCTGGAGCAGGAAATCTTGGTGCTCACCGCCGGCGGCAAAGCTTTTACCGTGCCCATCGCAGGGATCCCCCTCAGCACTGGGTCCTCACGGGGGGTGCCTCTGGTTACCCTTCTCCCCAACCCCGAGCCGATGGTTGCCACCTTCACGTTGGCTCCGGATCCGGGCAAGGCAAGTTTGGTGGTGCTCAGCCGGCAGGGGCGGATCAAGCGGCTGGCCCTGGCAGAGTTGATGGGCCTTACCCAACGGGGATCCACTGTCCTAAAGCTAAAAGAGGGAGATGAGCTGGGCTGGGCAGCCCTTTGGGATCCCGGCCACCAAGGCTACAGCGTCGTCCTGGCTACTTCAGGGGGACGGGTGCTGCGGCTGGATGTCCAACAGATTCCCCTGATGGGTCGAGCGGCTATGGGATCGCCGGCCCTGCGTTTGGGGCGCGCCGAACAGATTGCAGGTATGGCGCTGCTGCCCCCGCAAGGGATCCTGGTTCTGGCCAGCCGGTTGGGCCACCTGAAGCGCTTGCCCCTGAGCGAGATCCCCATCCTGGAGCGGGGTCAAGTGGGCGTGCCGGCCTTTCACTTCTCCGACCGGGGAGATGGCTTGGCGAGCTTGGTGGGTCTCCCCCCCGAGCTGGAGCAGCATCCCCATCTGCAACTGGATGTGCTCACGGAGTCCGAACGAGTGTACTCCTTCTCTCCTGCCGAGATCCCGCTGCAAAGCCGCTCCGGGGGCGGATCCCTCCTGGTCAAAGGGGAGCGGGTCAGGGAGTTGCGCCTGTTCTGGCCGCAGTGGCTGCCGGAAGGCGATGTGGGATAGCTCTTGGGGGAGCAGAAGATCCCTAGGACGAAGAGCCTTCCCCAGGCGAGGCCGAATCGGTCGGCGGGGAGCCGGGATCCGTCTCCGGCACTTCGGGATGGCGAACGGGCTTGGGTAGGGTGCCACCTGACCTGATAACCAAACAGCGCACGGTTTGGTGCAGCTCCTCCAGCAAAATGCTGATGGCAGAGCGGAAGTCTCGGTGGTCATCTCGCATTTGCTCCAGCATGGCGCGGATGACTTCCTGACAATCCTTCAGGATGTGCTGCTGCTGGGCAACAATCTGCACCAGTTCGCTTTGTTCCTTGAGCAGCTCCCGCAGACAAGAGCGCAGCTCTTCCACATGGCTCTGCCAAAGGGCCTGTCCTTCCCGCAGCTCCATCACGCTGGTGCGCAAATCGGCGGTCGAGTCTCTTAGGGCTTCGCTGTGGCGGCGCTCGGCTTCCAGTTGCTTTTGCTGCTCCTGCTGCTGCTGCCGCAGCTCAGAGTTGGCCTTGAGGTTGGCTTCCGCTGCCCTGAGCAATTGAGCCAATCGAACCTCAGTAACAACCCAACGCTCTTCCGGGGAGAGAGATCGACCTCGGCCAACTCGCCTGCAGAAGTACTTCACAGTCGCTGCACCCTATACACAACTCTCTACTTTAAATCAAAGCACCATAGGACTTCAGCCCAAGCAGAGACCTGTCTATCGGGCTTTGTCCCGGCTGTTTTCTGGGTTTACCCAATGTAGCCATGATAGCGGATGCCGAATCCAGAAGTTCGGAAGACGGAGCTGCCCCTCTCCAGGGATCCCGGTCGTTCTTCTAGGATGGTGGAGAGTTTGGATCAAAGAAACCATGCCTTCACTTGCAAATCAGGTGGTGCTGATTACCGGTGCCTCTGCTGGAATTGGGGAAGCCGTCGCTCTGGAGGCGGCCAAACGCGGGGCTCGCTTGGTGCTGGCGGCCCGTCGGGAGGGGCTGCTGCGAAACGTCAAGGACTTGGTGGAAAGTCGGGGAGCGGAGGCGCTGGTGGTGCCCACCGACATGGCCGATACGGCCCAGGTGGAGGCGCTGGCCCAAAAGGCTCTGGATCACTTTGGCCGGGTGGATATCCTGGTGAACAACGCCGGCTATGGCCAGATGGGGCCGGTGGAAGAGGTGGATGTGGCGGCCATGCGGCACCAGTTTGAGGTGAATGTGTTTGGCCTGCATGCTCTCACCCGTGCCCTCTTGCCCCAAATGCGGGAACGGGGCAGTGGCCGCATCCTCAACCTCAGCTCGGTGGCCGGCCAGATGTCCATGCCTTTCAGCGGCGTTTACAACGCCACCAAGTTTGCTGTGGAGGCCCTCAGCGATGCGTTGCGGGTGGAGGTGGCCCCCTTCGGCATCAAGGTCATCTTGATCGAGCCGGGGCCGGTAGCCACCGAGTTTGGCCGCGTGGCGGAAGAAACCTTTGCTGCCGTTGTCAACCCCAATGGCCCCTACAAGGCGATCTTGGACAAGACCGCCGATCTGGCCAGCTCGTTCAGCAAAATGGCCTGGCCGGTGGAGAAGGTGGTGGAGCCGATCCTGAGGGCGATGACCGATCCTCACCCTTCCGACCGCTACACCGCTTTCACGGGGGGTAAGGTGGCGTTGGGGCTGATGCGGCTCATGCCCGCTGCTCTGGCTGACTCCATGTGGCGGCGCGTCTATGGGCTGGATGGTCTGGGATCCCCCGGCTCGGCCTAACTGCAGGCTTGTGGCGGGCATCGGATGGGGCAGGGATCCCTCAGGAGCTCATCCTTGCGGGGGTAGGGTTGTGCCTTCCAGGAGGGACAGGTTAAGTTTGTTAAAGGACTTTTAATAACCGAGCGTTCTCTTCCCTATGAACAAGCCTCTATCTCCCCAGCGCTGGCTGATCGCCCTCCTGCTGGGCTTTTGTCTCTGGCAGGGATCCGGCCTGGTGCTGCAGCCTGCACCCGCCCATGCAGCTTTGGCCTCGGCCCTCACCTACGATCGCTTTTTGCGCTACGTCGAGGAGGGGCGGGTTACGGATGTGCGCCTCACGGACAACAATCTGGTAGCTGAAGTTACGGCTGTGGATCCCCAGACCCAGCATTCCACCCGCTACCGAGTGAACCTGCTGCCCAACACCGTACCGCAACTGGTGGACCGCCTCACCGAGCAGGGGATCGAAGTGGCAGTGGTACCCACCCGCAATGGCAGCGCCTTTTGGGCGCTTCTGGGCAACCTGGTGATCCCGCTGTTGCTGTTGGGGGGGTTGTTCTTTTTCCTGCGGCGTGCCGGTGCTGGAGCGGGCGGCCCTGGGCAGGCAATGAACTTCGGCAAATCGCGGGCCCGCTTTCAGATGGAAGCCAAAACCGGCGTTAAGTTCGACGATGTGGCCGGGATTGAAGAAGCCAAAGAAGAATTGCAAGAGGTGGTTACCTTCTTGAAGAAGCCGGAGCGCTTCACCGCTGTTGGGGCCAAGATCCCCAAAGGCGTGTTGTTGGTGGGGCCGCCGGGGACGGGCAAAACCCTTCTGGCCAAGGCCATTGCCGGCGAGGCAGGAGTGCCTTTCTTTAGCCTGTCCGGCTCTGAGTTTGTGGAAATGTTTGTCGGGGTGGGCGCCTCTCGCGTGCGGGATCTCTTCAAGAAGGCCAAGGAGAATGCGCCTTGCATCGTCTTCATCGACGAGATCGACGCGGTGGGCCGGCAGCGGGGGGCTGGCATCGGCGGTGGCAACGACGAACGCGAGCAAACCCTGAACCAGTTGCTCACGGAGATGGACGGCTTTGAGGGCAACACCGGCATTATCGTGATTGCCGCCACCAACCGCCCTGATGTGTTGGATGCCGCTCTCTTGCGTCCGGGGCGCTTCGACCGCCAGATTACGGTGGATCGGCCTAGCTTTAAGGGGCGCTACGAGATCTTGCGGGTGCATGCCCGCAACAAGAAGCTGGCGGAAGAGGTCAGCCTGGAGGCGATTGCCCGCCGTACCCCTGGCTTTGCCGGCGCGGATCTGGCCAACCTGCTCAATGAAGCGGCCATTTTGGCGGCCCGCCGTCAGCGCATGGCCATCACCAACCAAGACATTGACGATGCCATCGACCGCATCACCATCGGCCTGACCAAGCCCCCGCTGTTGGACGGCAAGAGCAAGCGCCTGATCGCCTACCACGAGTGTGGCCATGCCCTGTTGATGACACTTTTGCCCCACGCGGATCCCTTGAACAAGGTGACCATCATCCCCCGTTCCGGCGGCGCAGGTGGCTTTGCCCAGCAACTGCCCAACGAGGAGCAGATCGACTCCGGCATGTACAGCCGCGCTTGGCTGCTGGATCGGGTGGTGGTGGGCTTTGGCGGTCGGGCGGCCGAAGAGATCGTCTTCGGCTACTCGGAAGTGACCACCGGAGCCAGCAACGACCTGCAGCAGAACACGAATCTGGTGCGGCAGATGGTGACCCGCTTTGGCATGTCTGAGCTGGGGCCCTTGATGCTGGATCCCCCCAACAACGAGGTATTCTTGGGCGGCGGCTGGATGAACCGCGTCGAGTACTCGGAGGATGTGGCCGCCAAGATCGACCGCCAGGTGCGGCAGATCCTGGAGAGCTGTTACCAGAAAGCCAAGCAGATTTTGCTGGAGCACCGCCCTCTGCTGGATCGATTGGCCGATACCTTGGTGGAACGGGAAACCCTGGATGGCGACGAATTCCGGGCGATTGTCTCAGAGTATGTGCCCATCCCGGAGAAGGTCGGCCTGCCCAGTCCATTCCCGGAAGCGGTACGGAGTCCAAAGCTGGTCTAAGGGATCCCATCTCCATTGCCAGATAGACAACTGGGGGGGTTGTTGGGGCTGGATCCCGGCAACTGCCCCCTTTTCCTCGCGAGTTTTGGGTTGCGTTGGGCTGTCGCATGCTCTCTTCGCTCTCTGCTTTGCCGGTTCACCTCTATCGCTGCCTGAGCTGCGGTCGGGAAGGGTTGACCCAATCACCAGGGCGGGAACAGGGATCCGTGGCAGATCGGGTTTATTGTCCCAGTTGTGGCCAAATTTACCCCATCACCGCTTCTGGGGCTGTGGATTTTATCGGCAGCTCATCGGACCTGCATCTCACGCCGGCCCAAGCCATTGCCCATCTGCCTGGGTTTGCCTGGGGCTACGATCGCCTCTGGCGGCCCTGGGCCCTGTCGCTGCTGACGGGAGAGAGCTTTGGCAGCGAGCGGGAGAGTCAACTGCTGGCCGAGTTGGTGGGGGAGGGGGATCCCATCTTGGATTTGGGCACTGCCGGGGGGTACTGGAGCCGCTTGCTCCTGGCCAAGGATCCACAACGGACGGTGATCGGCCTGGACAATGCAGCAGGGGTATTGGCGGAAGCCGCTCAACAAGCGCAGCCCCACTGGCAGCACTACAGCCTGATGCGGGCTCGGGCTGAACAGCTTCCCCTCGCCTCTGGAACTTTTGGGGCGGTGATCAGTGGGGCCACCTTGAACGAAGTGCCTTTGGATCCCTGTTTGCGGGAAATTGCCCGTGTGTTGAGACCGGGAGGAGCCTTTGTCTCGATGCACAGCCAGCAGGTCCAGGGATGGGGGCAGATGGTGCAGCAATGGCTGGAAGCCACCGGCCTTCATTTTTTCTCAGAAACCCAGTTGCGCGAGCACCTTCAACAGGTGGGGCTGCAGTTGGAGCGTTATCTCAGCTTGGGTTGGGTGGCCTTTGTGCGGGCGGTGCGCCTCTGATCTTGGCCGGGTTAAGTTGTGCAGTGGCCATCGAGTCGATGTCGGAGCCATTACCCCAATCCAAGTCATGCCGATCCCTGGCTCCCCTCTTCCACCAAGAGAGAGACTAGGAGTGAGGGCGCACTCTATGGGATCCACTCCAGCCCAACGCCAAAGCTAAACTCCCGATCCAAGGTCGAGTTGCGCAGGCTATAGCGAGCAGAAAGACGAAAAGAAGGGCTAATGGCATAGGCAGCGGTGATCTCCGCCAGGGTGGCCTGTCCTTCTTCGGGCTCCTGGGGGGCAACCCAACTGTAGCTACCGGTCAAATCTGCAGCTCCGGGAGCCAAGGCCAAAACAGCAAAAGCCCCATAGCTAACTCCACTGAGGCTGCGGTTCTTTTGTTCCAAAGCCCGATACCCCAGTTGTGGCGCCAGATTAAAACGGGATCCCAGGGGGGCCAGAAAGTAGCGCATCTCCGACCCGTACTGGCGCACTTCGGGATGTTCGGAAGATTGGCGATAGTCACCACTGAGGGTGAGGCGATCTCCCAGACGCAAGTCTTGTAGGCTGATTCGCCAGTGAGAAGAGGACTCGAAACCGGCCTGCAAGCGGGTGGGCAAGACAGGGGTGTTGCGGATTTCTTCCAGGAGATGGGGCGGGTTTTGCAGCCAGCGGCGCAACACGGGGCTGCCTTCCAAAAGTTGGCTATCCAAGCCCAAATCCAAAGCGGCTGAGAGGGTGGCCGGCACCGGATCTGGAATAGGGGCTTGCTGGGAATTGGCCCAAACCGGCCGCTCAGGCACCAGTCCAGCCCAGAGGAGCAGCATACCCAGGGGAAGCCCTTTGCCAGACTGTCTCACCGCCTGCAACCCCATGCATCGCGTCCCTACTGTAGCCGCTTTCCGAGGGATTCTCCACGCAGACGGGCAGAGCCAAAGGGCGGCAACAACACCTCAAAGACGGCTCAACGACAACAGAAAGCCTAGCTGCTCCGGCTGTTGGCAACCACCCGCAAGCGCTCGACCAATTTTTGCAGTTGCCGTTCAAATTGCAGACTTTGCCGCTGTAGCTGACTGACTTTCTCACAGCTATAGAGGACGGTGGTGTGATCTTTTCCCCCAAAGTAGTCGCCAATTTTGGGCAAGCTGAGGTTGGTGTAGTGGCGCATCAAGAACATGGCAATTTGCCGTGCTTGGCTGATGTCGCGCTTGCGGGAGGATCCCAGTAAACTGTCTCGGTCGATGCCGAATTCTTCACAGACCACATCGGTAATCATGTCGGCGGTGATCTCTTTCGGCTCGCTGGGGGGATTGAGGATGGGCTGAATCGTCTCCACGCTCATCGGCAAGCCAGAAATGGAAACATAGGCGACGGCGCGGATCAGGGCACCTTCCAGCTCGCGGATGTTGCTGGTGTAGGTGGTGGCAATGTACTCGATCACGTCGGCGGGCAGGTTCATCCCCTCGTACTCGGCTTTCTTCTTGAGAATGGCCATGCGGGTTTCGATATCCGGCGATTGAATTTCCGCAATCAAACCCATGGAGAAACGAGAACAAAGCCGCTCCTGCAGACGCGGGATCAGATGAGGAGAGCGGTCGGCGGCCAGTACGATCTGTTTGCCGGACTCGTGCAGCGTATTAAAGGTGTGAAAAAACTCCTCTTGGGTGTACTCTTTGCCTTCGATAAATTGAACATCATCCACCAATAAAATATCCACATCCCGATAGTGCTCCCGGAAAGACTGCATGCTGTCTCGCCGGATGGCATCGATTAAATCGTTGGTAAACCGTTCGGTGGACACGTAGAAGACCTTGGCGCGTGAATTGGCCTCCAGTTGGTAGTGGCCAATGGCCTGCATCAGGTGGGTTTTGCCCAGACCCACCCCACCGCAGAGAAACAGGGGGTTGTAGGCGCGCCCAGGCTTGTCGGCCACAGCCAGAGCTGCAGCGTGAGCCATGCGGTTGTTGGGGCCAACCACAAACCGCGAGAAGGAATACTTGGGGTTGAGATCCGGCGCCCGCATGGGCAGGCTGCCGCCGACTTCCAGTCCTAGGGTGGTGGAGGCAGGTAAGCTGCCGGCTCTGCCCGATGTTGGGGAAATCGCCCTTGAAGGGGGTTCTGCCTCGACAGAAGCGTGGGGGGAAACGGAAAACTCCACCTGCAAAGGGATCCCGGCTACCCGCTGCACCACCTCGGTGATGGTGGAAGCGTAGTGCTTTTGCAGCCAGCCCCGTGCCCATTCGCTGGGGGTACAGATGGTGAGGCGGTTGTCCACCAACGATTCAGCCCGCGCCGTTTTGATCCAAGCCTCGAAGGTTGGGCGGCTGAGCTGCACCTGCAGATGACACAGGGCTTCATCCCAGAGCTGATCCAGGGAAATATCCACACCACACACTCAGAGCGACACAGCAGAAGCCCAGAGGAAACAGCGGCGGCTTCCTCGACAGGAGCTTCGGGATTCCCAATTTAACTGCTCGGCGCGGGGTGGCCAATCTAGCAATTTTCCATTGAGTCTGCTAAGATTAAGCGTCTGCGATCAGTTTCAAGCGGGCTAATTTCGGTCTGGTCAGCTCTGGCAAATGATCTTGGATTCATAAGTTGGCTTCTCACCATGACTCAGCGTACCCTTCGTGGCACCAATCGCAGACGCATTCGGGTTTCTGGGTTTCGGGCCAGAATGCGAACGGCAACTGGGCGTCAGGTCTTGCGGCGACGGCGGGCCAAGGGGCGTTATCGCCTGGCGGTTTCCTAAGCCCTTTGGTCAGAGATTTGATTTGTCTTGGTTTTTTGGAGCGTTGCAGCCCAAAACTCGCTGACTTCTGGGGCAGACTCTCCTCGGTGCCCAATGTTGCCGGCTCCTCATCGATTGCGGGATCGACGAGCTTTTCAGGCGCTCTACCAGGGGGGCCAACGTCGTTCCGGTGCAGGCTTGACCCTGCTGTTTCAGCCGATGCCCGCAGGGTGCGAAGGGATCCCTAGCCAGGTGGGACTGGTGATCGGCAGAAAGGTGAGCAAATCTGCCGTAAAACGGAATCGGCTGCGCCGCCAGTTGCGAGAAATCTTGCGCCCTCTGTGCCCAAACCTGAAACCCGGATACCGGCTGCTGTTCATCTCCAAGGCAAACTTACTGACCTACCGATGGCCGGAGCTGAGGGCAGAGGTGCATCGTCTTCTCCAAAAGGCCGACCTGCTCGTCGGCACAGATGTAGACTCAACAGGTGCAGACTCAGATGCCAAGCCGTCCTAAGAAACTTGAGCTGCACAGGTTTTTGCTACCCATGCTAGCCTGTTGCCATCATATGCTGGTGGCCACGCTAGATGTGGGGTGTGATGTACATCAAGCGGATTGAGCTGACCCGATTTAAGTCGTTTGGCAGCACCACCTCGTTGCCCCTGCTGCCGGGCTTTACGGTCATTTCCGGCCCCAATGGCTCCGGCAAGTCCAACATCCTGGATGGGATCCTGTTTGCGCTGGGGTTATCGTCCTCGCGGGGGATGCGGGCAGAGAGGCTTTTGGATCTGGTGCATTCCGGCAGCCTCAACGGCAATCGGCAGGTGGAAACCCATGTTTCTGTCACCTTTGAGCTGGGGCCAGGAGAAGATGGCCAGCCCAGGGAATGGAAAGTCAGTCGCCGGCTGCGGGTCAAGCCCGGAAAGGCTGAGGATCCCACTCGCGATAGCGGGACGGATTCTCTCCCCTACACCAGCACTTTCTACATCAACGATGTGCCCTGTACCCTGAGCGAGCTGCACGAACAACTGGAGGCGATGCACATCTACCCCAACGGCTACAACGTCGTTTTACAGGGGGATGTCACCAGCATCATTTCCATGCACCCCAAGGAACGGCGGCAGATCATCGACGAATTGGCGGGGGTGGCCACCTTCGACCGCAAGATCGCCCAGGCCAACAGCAAGCTGGAGGCGGTACGGGAACAAATTGAGCGCTTTCGGCTCATCGAACAGGAATGGCAAGCTCAAGGAGAGCGGCTGCTCAGAGAGAGCGAAAAGGCCCAACACTATCAGCAACTGCGGCTGCAGTTGCAAACGCTGGAGCAGCAGCAACAGGTGTTGCTTTGGCGGCATTTGCAGGCCCAAGTGGAAGAAACCCAGGCGGCCATTCAGCGGTTTCTGGAAACTCAGGAGCAGGCCACTGCTCAGGTGCAGACCTTGAACGATCATTTGCAACAGGCCGAAGCCGCCCTGGCCGAGTTGCAAAGCCGCATCCATGCTCTTGGAGAGGAGGAATACCTGCACCTGCAAGCCCAAATCGCCGCCGCCGAAGCACAGCGGCAACAGGTCAGCCGACAGATCGCAGCCTGGCAGGAGGAGATCCAGCAAGCGCAGCGCCTACATCAGGAGTGCCAAGCCCAACAGCAGCATCTGCAGGCGGAGCTGGAACACCTGCACAGCCAACAAGAGCAACTGGCCCAAGCCCAGGGATCCCTGCAGGCCCAGGTTCAGAAAGCCCAAATTAGCTTGGAACAGAGCCGCGAACAGCTGCGCGCCCTAGCCCAATCCGCTGATGCCTGGGTGAAACAGCAGCGCTACCTCACCCGCCACATTGAGGAACTCCGCGCTGAACAGGAGCCTCTCCAACAGGAGCAAATTCGCCTGCAAGAGCGACAACGGCAACTGGAACGACAAAGCCAAGAGATCCAAGCGGAGATTGCCCAGATCGAGGCGTGGCTGGGATCCCACCTGGCCCTCACCGCCGAGCTGGAACACACTTGCCGACAGTCGGAAGCTCAGGTTCAAACTTTGGCCCAAGAGCTGGCGCAACTGCAGGCCGGCCTGGAGCTGGATCGCGCCACCCACGAGCGCCTGGCCGCCGAGCTGCACGCCAAGCAGCGGCAACTGGACAAATGGGAAACCCGCCGCCAAGTGTTGCAAGAGTCCCAGGGATCCCGGGCGACCCAAGCCATCCTGAGTGCCCGTCTGCCGGGGGTTTTGGGGTTGGTGGCCCAGTTGGGGCAGGTGGATCCCCAGTATCAACTGGCCCTGGAGGTTGCAGCAGGCAACCGGCTGCACTTTGTGGTGGTGGAGGATGACACCGTGGCCGTGAGCGCTGTCAACTTTTTGAAACGGGAAAAAGCCGGACGCGCCACCTTTTTGCCCTTGAATAAGCTCCAGCCCACCCGCCCCCCCAGCCCCCTGAAATTGGACGGCCTGATCGACTACGCCATTCGTTTGGTGCGTTTTGAAGAGCGCTACCGGGATGTTTTCGGCTTTGTGTTCGGCTCCACCCTGGTTTTCCAAAGCCTAGAGCTGGCCCAGCCCCACATCGGCAAGCACCGCATGGTTACTCTGGAAGGGGAGCTGTTGGAAACTTCGGGCGCCATCACCGGCGGCAGCGCCCCCCAGCGAGCTGGGATCCACTTTTCTGCCGGCGGACACAAGGGCTCCGTCTCGCTATCGCCATCGGAAGAAGAAGCCTTGCGCTCCCGCTTGGCCGAGCTGGAGGAACTGCTGGCCGCCCTCACCCTGCGCCTACAAGCAGCCCAAGCCCGCGAAAAACAACTGGCCCAAGCCCTGCTGCTCGCCCGCCAGGACGCCTTACAAGCCCAGCAATATCTGGAGCGTCACCAAGCCGATTGCCAAAAGCAACAGGCCCGCCTGCAACACCTGCAGGGATCCCTGGCGCAAAGGCAAAGCGAAAGCCACCAGATCCAGCAGCGGCTCCAGCAGATTCAACTGCGTTGGGATCCCTTGCAACAGCGCCTAGCCGATCTCGCCCTCAAGCTCAGCCAACTGGAGGGATCCCCGGTGAACCAACATTGGCAGCAACTGCAGCAGACGGTGCAGCAGCAGGAAAGTCGCTTGGCAGAGCTGCAGCAGCAACTGGCCCAACTGGAGCGGCAACAGCAGGAGAACTCCGGCCAACAACACCTGAAACAGGCCCAAATCCAGCACCACCAGGAGCGCCTGCAGGAGAGCGAACAGCGCCAAGCCCATCTGCAGGAGCAAATCGTCCAAGCCCAAGCCACCCTTGGTCACATCCAGCAACACCTTGCCGAGCAACGGCAACAGATAAGCCAGATCGAGGCCCGACTTTCCCACCTGCGCCAAGAGCGGGATCGGCAAGAATTCCAATTGCGGGCCCAACAACAGCAAATCCAACGCCTGGAGTGGGAACGCTACAACGCCCTCACCCAACAACAGGAAAAAGAGGCTCTGCTGGCCCAACTGCAAACCCAACTGCAAGCGGTGGTTCAAGAGCTGCCGGATCCGCTGCCCGACTTGCCCGCCACCCTGACCTTAGACGAGCTGCAGCGGCAAAAACGCAAAATCGAAGAGCAATTGCGATCCCTGGAGCCGGTAAACATGCTGGCCATTGCCGAATACGAACAGACCCAAGCTCGCCTGCGGGATCTCAGCGCCAAACTGGAAACCCTGCACCAAGAGCGCACCGAGTTGTTGCTGCGCATCGAGAACTTTTCCACCCTGCGTCGGCAAGCCTTCTTGGATGCCTTTCATGCCGTCAACGGCCATTTTCAAACCATCTTTGCCCAACTTTCCGATGGGGATGGTCATTTGGAATTGGAAAACCCAGAGGATCCCTTCGCAGGCGGTCTAACCTTGGTGGCCCACCCCAAAGGTAAGCCGGTGCGCCGTCTCAGCGCCATGTCGGGAGGAGAAAAATCCTTGACAGCCCTCAGCTTTATTTTTGCTCTGCAGCGATTCCGCCCTTCCAGCTTTTACGCCTTTGATGAAGTAGATATGTTTTTGGACGGGGCCAATGTGGAAAAATTGGCCAATATGATCTGGCAGCAATCTCGTCAGGCGCAGTTTTTGGTGGTCAGTTTACGCCGCCCCATGATCGAAAAAGCTGAGCACACCATTGGTGTAACCCAGGCCCGCGGTGCATACACTCAGGTGATCGGCCTGACCAAACCCGCCCCTCACCCCAGTTAAGATGTGGCTTGGTTAAGAGCAGAGGGCAAATCCTGAGGTCCCATTAGACTCATTCTAAGAATGGTTTAGGAGTGTCCAAACGCCTGCCATGGTTGCTCTGACTCTGAATCTATCCCCCCTGACAACCCTGAGCCGAGCAGATTTTATTCGGCTTTGTGCCGCCAATCCTGACCTGAAGCTGGAGCGTACCGCTCAAGGAGAATTGGTTATCATGTCTCCAACCGGCGGGGAAACCGGCCACTGGAATGCCGAAATCACCACAGACTTAACCCTTTGGAATCGGCAATCGGGCCGAGGGAAAAGCTTTGATTCTTCCACCGGATTTTCCTTGCCTTCAGGCAGCGACCGCTCCCCTGATTTGGCCTGGATCCCGATTGAAAAGTGGGAAGCTTTGGATCCCTCAGTCCGTCAAGGATTTTTGCCCTTGTGCCCCGATTTTGTGGTGGAGATCCTCTCGCCCACCGATTCTTGGATCCAAACTCAGGCCAAGATGCAAGAATACATGGACAACGGCTGCCGGCTGGGGTGGCTGCTGGATCCCAAGGCCAAGCGGGTGATGATCTACCGACAAGGGCAAGCGCCGGAATTGGTCGAAGATCCGGAAACCTTATCGGGAGAGGACGTGCTGCCGGGCTTCACCTTGCCCATCCGCAAGATCTGGTCGGCTTGATATGAGTAGCTTTCACGGATTTACGATCCCTGATACAGCTTTTTTCCACACCCTTAACCCAGCCAACTCTGATGGATCTCTTGCATGACAGGGATCCCACGCAATTGCAGAACTCTCCCAACCTTGGAAACAGCTGCAGTAAAAATGTTGAGCGATAGGCCAAAAACAGGCGGAGTCACACTACCATGGCTGCTCTGACTCTGAATCTATCTCCCCTGATAACCCTCAGCCGAGCAGATTTTATCCGGCTTTGTGCGGCCAATCCTGAGCTGAAGCTGGAGCGTACTGCCCAAGGAGAACTGGTCATCATGTCTCCAACCGGTGGGGAAACGGGCAACCTCAACTTCGAAATTGCCGGGGAAGTTTATGTTTGGAACCGGCAATCGGGCCGAGGGAAAAGCTTTGATTCTTCCACCGGATTTTCCTTGCCTTCAGGCAGCGACCGCTCCCCTGATTTGGCCTGGATCCCGATTGAAAAGTGGGAAGCTTTGGATCCCTCAGTCCGTCAAGGATTTTTGCCCTTGTGCCCCGATTTTGTGGTGGAGATCCTCTCGCCCACCGACTCTTGGATTCAAACTCAGGCCAAGATGCAAGAATACATGGACAACGGCTGCCGGCTGGGGTGGCTGCTGGATCCCAAGGCCAAGCGGGTGATGATCTACCGACAAGGGCAAGCGCCGCAATTGGTCGAAGATCCGGAAACCTTATCGGGAGAGGACGTGCTGCCGGGCTTCACCTTGCCCATCCGCAAGATCTGGTCTGCTTGACAGGGTGATTTTCTAAAATTGGCAATTCCTTATTCCTGTATATTGATACTCTTCATCGAACCGGCAAGCCGGAGCAGCAAGGATTGCAACGTTGGTTGCGTCGTCGCGTCAGCGTTTTCGATTCAAACCAAGACACTTTGCCTATACTTGAAACGTTGGATGCAGGACGCCAGAAGGCTTTTCTCAGTGGCCCAGGCGTCTCACCGTAACCTGAAACGACTATAGTCCTTATAGTCCTCAGATTGGGGTCTTTCGCGCAATTCTGGCGAGACTGGGATCTTGGCCAGGCTGGATAAGGCCCACCGATGCCTTTTGCACCTGCTGGACTTCTTGCAAAAGCTGCAAGTAAAAAGTCCGTCGTTCCCAATCCAGATCTCGGAGCCCACAGCCCGGCTCTCGATGGTGCAGGCAATCGCGAAACTGACAGGCGCCCAAGCGATCCCTTACTTCGGGGAAGCACCGTATCAACTGCAAAGGATGCACCGGCGGGATCCCTTCGCCAGCATTGAATCCCGGCGAATCGGCGATCCAACCGCCTTCCGGCAAAGGAAACAGCTCCACATGGCGGGTGGTGTGCCGACCATAGCCCAAACGTCTGGAGACGGCCTGAGTAGCCAGCCGAACGTCCGGCAGCAGCCGATTGAGCAAGCTGGATTTGCCCACCCCGGAAGGGCCCATCACCACCGAGATCTGATCTCGACAGCACTGTTGCAACTGGGGGATCCCAGCTTGGGTGTGGGCACTGACCAACAGAGGCTCATATCCCCACCTCTGCAGACGCTCCACCCAAGTTGTCGCCACTTCTGGATCCACGCAGTCGCATTTGTTCAACACCACCTGAACCCGCAGTTGGCTGGCCTCGGCTTGCACCAGCAGACGACTGAGGGCGTTGGGCTCAGGGTCGGGCTCGGCCAGGGCCACCACCACCAGAACTTGGGTCGCGTTGGCAATAGCGGGTCGAGGCAGCTGAGTGCGCCGCGGCAGGATCGCCTCGATCACCCCCCGCTCCGGCCAGAGGTCGGCGGCAGCAGGCGGCAAGCGCACCTCCACCCAGTCCCCCACCATCACCTGCTGGCCCGTTTTTTTCAGCTTGGCCCGACAGGTACAGAGAATCTCCGCCGGGGTGGGCTTTTGAGCCGGAAACTGAGCCGGGATCTCGGGAAAAAGGGCGGCCAAACTCGGATCGATCCGCACGCGATAAAAGTTGGCCTGCGCTGCGCGCACCCAGCCGGTACAACTGGATCCCGGATCCCCCTTTCCTTCTGGTTTCACCGGGCTCATGGCGACGCAGGCGTGCCGCGACGCACCCAGAGAATGTAATGGCCTTCGGGGGAAGCTGCCTGTCCCTCAATCCGATGCCCGGCCATGGCTAGACTGTTGGGCACCTGCTCCAGAGGTTCTCCCGCATCCAGCCACAGCTCCAGCAGTTCTCCAGGAGCCATGCGCTCCAGGCGCAGCTTCGCCCGCACGTAGTTAAGTGGGCAAGGGATCCCACGCTGGTCAAGGATAAACTTGACCTCTTCCGACGAAACAGCCTCTGCAGTCATTCTTCCTCACGCTCCCGGTTGCCGGGCATCTGGGCCAGCCCCCGCAACAACCCGCCCAAGAAACCATCCCGCTTGTTGATGCGTTCTCCGTGCAGCTCAGCCAGGCGCATGAGCAATTCCCGCTCTTCTGAGCTGATGCGGGTGGGGATCTCCACCACCAAGGTGATTTGGTGGTCGCCCCGAGACATCGGGTTGCCAATGCGAGGTACCCCCTTGCCCTCCAGGGTCAGCACTGTACCCGGCTGGGATCCGGCTGGGATGGTCAGCTCCACCTCCTCCTCCAGGCCGGCTTTCGAGTCCACGGTGGGCACAGAGACCTTGGCCCCCAAGATGGCCTGCAAATAGCTCACCCGCACCTCCGAGAGAATGGTCAGGCCATCTCGCTGGAAGTCGGGATCCGGTTCCACGAATAGGTAGACGTAGAGATCCCCGGGCGGGCCACCGCGTCGACCGGCATCGCCTTCCCCGGAAACCCGCAAACGGGTGCCACTATCCACGCCGGCTGGGATGTTAATGCGCAGTTTCTTCGTGGTTTGGGCCAAGCCCTCGCCATTGCAGTTGTAGCAGGGCTCTTCCAACACCTGACCGCTGCCACCACAGGTGGGACAAACCGAGACCTGGGTAAAGTTGCCAAACGGCGTGCGGGTTGCCCGCCGCACCTGACCGCCGCCCCCGCAGGTGGGGCAAGTTTTCACCTCCGTACCGGGCTTGGCCCCGCTGCCTCCACAGACGTTGCAGACTTCCAAGTGGCTGATGCGAATCTGCTTTTCGCCGCCGAAGATGGCTTCCAGAAACTCCAGTTTTAGGTCAAAGCGCAGATCATCGCCCCGTACCGGCCCCTGGCGACTGCGGGCATAGCTGGCTCCTGCCCCTGCAAAGTTGGTGAAAAAGCTCTCGAAAATGTCGGCAAAGCCACCCATCCCCGCAAAATCCTGGAATCCACTTGCTGCCGCAGCAGCTCCACTCAAACCCGCTTCTCCAAAGCGATCGTAGCGGGCTTTCAGCTCATTATCAGAGAGCACCTCATAGGCACGGTTGATCTCTTTGAAGCGCTCCTCGGCGCCTGGCTCCTTGTTGACATCCGGGTGGTACTTACGAGCCAACCGTCGATAGGCGCGCTTGATCTCCTCTTTGGAGCTATCGCGGCTAACCCCCAAGATTTCATAGTAGTCGCGAGCCATAGAAGCGCTTCAGAAGAGGTTAAAGATCAAAACATCAGACACACTTGAGATGCAACTTGTCAGGCAGCACAACCGAAGCAGACCTACAAGGCACCGGAGCTGGGGGAGAGCAAGCAGTTGCCTAGAATCCTCAGCGAGCTCCATAGATCTCGCTACCCATCTCCAGCAGGACAGCCCGCAGCTCTTCCATTGCGTTCCGTAAAGTTGCTAAGTCTACGTTATCATTTGCCAGCAATGCCCTCAATGTGCCCGCCACCTGAGCCCCCCGCTGGATTCGAGCTTCGCTGAGACGATTGCCATGCTCCTGCAGGGTTTTGTCGTAGTTGTAGAGCAGGCTATCTGACTGGTTGCGGGCTTCCACCAACTGCCGCCGGCGTTGATCTTCTTCGGCATAGGCCTCCGCTTCTCGGCGCATCCGCTCGATCTCGCTGCTGCTCAAGCCACCGTTGTTGGTGATCTTGACGCTCTGCTCGATTCCTGTCCCCTTTTCCCGGGCCGAGACTTTCAAGATCCCGTTGGCATCGATGTCAAAAGAAACCTCGATCTGGGGCACCCCACGGGGAGCCGGCGGGATCCCGGTCAGCTGAAAGCGGCCCAAGGTTTTGTTGTCTTTGGCCATGGCCCGCTCTCCCTGCAGGACGTGAATCTCCACCACACTCTGGCCATCGGTGGCAGTGGAGAAAATCTGGGTTTTACTGGTGGGAATGGTGGTGTTGCGCTCGATGATGCGGGTGAAGACTCCCCCCAGCGTTTCCACCCCAATCGAGAGAGGGATCACGTCCAGCAGCAGTAGATCTTTCACTTCTCCACCCACCACGCCTGCCTGGATGGCAGCGCCAAGGGCCACCGCCTCGTCCGGGTTGACGGAGCGATCTGGGTTTTTTTTGAAGATTTGCCGAATTTTCTCCTGGACAGCGGGAATACGAGTAGAGCCGCCCACCAGCAGCACGCGGTCGATGTCTGCAGGGGAGAGGCCAGCATCCCGCAGCGCCTGTTCTGTAGGCTCCACGGTGGCCTCCACCAGATCCCGCACCAACTCCTCAAACTTGCCGCGGGTCAGCTCCACTTCCAGGTGCTTGGGCCCCGAATCGTCGGCGGTGATAAAAGGCAGGTTAATGAGTGTAACCTGGGTGCTGGACAGCTCAATTTTGGCCTTCTCAGCAGCCTCCCGCATCCGCTGCAGGGCCATGCGATCCCGCGAGAGGTCGATCCCTTCCGTCTCCAAAAACTGACGGATGAGCCAATCGACAATTCTTTGGTCGAAATCATCCCCCCCCAGGTGGTTGTTGCCGGCAGTCGCCTGCACCTCAAACACGCCGCTGCCCAGTTGCAGCACCGAGACATCGAAGGTGCCGCCACCCAAATCGAAAACCAGAATGCGTAGGTCTTGATCTTGTTTGTCTAGGCCATAGGCCAGGGCGGCTGCTGTCGGCTCGTTGATGATGCGCAGCACCTCCAGGCCGGCAATGGTGCCCGCATCTTTGGTGGCCTGCCGCTGGGCATCGGTGAAGTAGGCGGGAACGGTGATCACGGCTTGGGTCACCGGCTCCCCCAGATAGGCCTCCGCATCGGCCTTCAGCTTTTGCAGGATCATGGCGGAGATCTCCTGCGGAGTGTAGGCGCGATCTTGCACCGCCACTTCCACCATGTTGTCTCGACCGGGGATGACCTTGTAGGGAACCCGCCTCCGCTCATCTTCGGTCTCGGCAAAGGTGCGGCCAATGAAGCGTTTGATGCTGAAGATGGTGTTTTCAGCATTGGTAACCGCCTGGCGCTTGGCCAGTTGGCCTACAAGGCGGGTGTTGTTCTTGGCAAAGCCGACAATGCTGGGGGTAGTGCGCCCTCCCTCGGCGTTGGTAATCACAACGGGCTGACCACCTTCCAAAACCGCCACGCAACTGTTGGTGGTTCCCAGGTCAATCCCGATGACTTTACCCATAGCCCCCTCTCCCCGTGCGCCAAGTCTCAACCCAAGAACGCGATTCCACGGATCTTAAAAGCATTCTGCCCAGAATCCCGCAGAAACCTTCAGACGGTGCTTTCGTCTCCGTAGCTTTACTGTAGCGTTTCTGAGACTGCTCTGGCTCTGTTTGTCAAGGTTCAAGTGAGCAAGTTCGGCTAGGAAGGTTGGGGGTTTTGGGGAGAGGCGGGCGTGTTTTCCGGACCAGCTTCGATGGTGGCTTGGGCTGGGGGGGATGGTTCAGAGCTGGGGCTGCCCGCCGAGACGGCTACCATGGCATGACGGATCACCAAGTCCCCCAACTTGTAACCTGGCTGATATTCGATGGCTACCACATCCTCGGGATAGTCTGGGCTGGGCTGACGGGCTATGGCTTCGTGCAGGTTGGGGTCGAAGGGCTGGCCCACCGATTTCATGCGGGAGACGCCCATCTTCTTCAGGCATTCCACCAGCAGGCGGTAGACGCTCTGGTAGCTGTTGTGCAACTCCCGCTCGCGGTCGGTTTCCAGCTTCAGCTGCTGCTGAGCCCGCTCAAAGCTGTCCACAACAGGCAAGATCTCCAGCACAAATTTCTGCCGTTCTTTTTGGCTGAACTCTTCTTTTTCCCGCTGGGTACGCCGCCGGTAGTTTTCAAAATCGGCGTAGAGGCGCAGGTAGGCGTCTTCTTTCTCTTTGAGTTGCTGGCGGACAACTTCCAACTCGTGCTGGAGCTGCTTGAGAGCTTCACCGGGATCTGGAGAAGGCTCAGCTGCGGTTTCTCCGGAGGAGGTACCGGCTTCTGCTTCGCTATCTTCCAAAATCAGCTTCTCCAGCTCTGCCTCTACGTCGATCTCTTCTTCCTGTAGTTCAGGATAGGTATCTTCTGGGGCCATCGGTTGCTTCTCTTCGGCAGTCATGGGCGATGTCGGCAAGTGTGAGCAATGAGCAGTGACTCGGATATCCCCAGTTTGGCAGTTTCAAAACCGCCGCTGCACTCAGCCAAACCAGGCTCTGTGTTGATCGTATTCTACCGGGTTCTCTTTCAGCCAGTTGAAGTCAATATCTTTTCTTTCCTAGCCGACCAGCAGATGTTCCCGTGGCCGGCCCAGGCAATCGGGGAAGTAGATCTTGGCCAAGTCGGGGATTAGGCGCCAGTTGGGGCTGTAGATGGGTTGAATGGGGGAGTGGGTGTGAATATAGTAGACCAGAAAGTCGCGGATGCTATCGGCTGAGATCCACAGGGTTTGGGCTTCTTGGAACATGCTGTAACCGCCGCCGCCGCCGGCTCGGTAGTGGTTAATGGCCAGGCGAAAGGTCTGTGCTGGTTCCACCGGCTGTCCGCGGAATTGTAAGGTCACCAGGCGCTTTCCTACGGGGCGGGTGAGATCGAAGCAGTAGTCGATGCCGTGGTAGAGGTCGAAGGTGTAGCCGCGGGCTTCGGGGGCCACGACGGCAGCAGGATCGGCGGGAAGGTGATTGGGATCCAACTGGCGAAAATAGCCGGCAGTCTGTTCCAGGGCGCGCCGCAGAATATCTCCGGTGATCTCCAAAACGCAGAGGGTGTTGTCGTAGACGGTGAGGCTGTAGGCATCTTGCAGGGAGATGGGGCCTGCTGACAGGCCGGCGCTGCTGCAGATGTTGACCAGGGAGAGCTCTGCGGGGAATCCTGCCTCCCGCACTGCTTGCAATTGGGCCTGATGGAGCAGCTCTGCCAGAGGGTTGGCCCCCAGACGGGCTGCCAGACCGCCGCTATAGGCAGAACGGGCTTGGCCAATGGGCTGACGGATGTAGCGCAGGGTGGCTTGATGATAGGGCTCTGTCAAGGCCAAGAGTTCGGGATCGGGAGGGATCCCTTCGGCGGAGAGGAGCTGTGCGCTTTTGCTGATGATTTGCCAGCGGCTGCCCTGGCGCTCCAGCTCCAGGGATACCTGGGAGAGGTGGCTGCCCCAATAGCCGGGCTGCACCACTAGAGCTGGGGATCCCCCCAGACCGGCAATGGTCTGGTGGGTATGGCCGGAGAGGATGACGTCAATGCCGTCCAGCTCGGCCAGCGCCAGCAGTTCGTTTTCCCCTGCCAGGCTTTTGTTGCTGTACCAGCCGGAGCGATCCGGGTTGTGCCAGTGCTCAGGGGTGCGCAGGGGGGGCAATTGGTTGGGGCCGCTGTGCAGGATCAAGATCAAAACATCCACCTGAGGTCGCAGCAGCGATAGGTAGTGGCGGGCGGTCTCCAACAAGGGGGCAAAGCGTAGGCCCAAGATGTAGTCCGGGCGCTCCCAGGTGTCGATGCGGGGGGTGGTCAGCCCTAGCAAGCCAACGCGAACCCCGGCCAATTCCCGGATCAGGTAGGGCTGGAAGAGGGGATCCCCATTCTGGCGGAGGATGTTGGTGCAGAGCACCGGACAGCGGAGATCGCCGATAAAATCCTGGAGAACTTGCAGCCCAAAGTTAAAGTCGTGGTTGCCGGGGGTAAAGGCGTCGTAGCCCAAGGCGTTGAGAGCATGGGCCAAGGGGTGGGGAGAGACGCGCTCCACTTGCGCATAGTAGGTGCCCAAGGGGGATCCCTGAATGGTGTCGCCGCTGTCGATGAGCAGGACGGGATCCTCACTGGCTGCTCGCACGCGCTTGATGAGGGTGGCCAGCTTGGCTAAACCGTGCTCCGCAGGGATCCCGGTGAAGTAGTTCCAGGGATGCAGGTTGGCATGGAGATCCGAAGTGTGGAGAATTGTTAATCGCATTCTCATATCATAGCCAAAGTCAAAGCCCAACCCAAACTCGTCAGCCCAGCAAGAACAGCACCTGCACACAGCCCACCAAAAAGCCGAGGAGGCCGCCTAAGTTGACGATGGCCTGGAGTTCTTGGCGCACGATCTGCTGGATGGCCTGCTCCAGGTCGGCAGGGGAGGTGGCGTTGACTTTATCGGCAATGACCTGATCCAGGTTCAACACCGGGATCACCTGCATCATCAGGGATTCGAGATCCCGTTCTAGGTAGCGCTCCAAGACCAAAGCCAGGTCGGCGCTGATCTGATCGATGGAGGTGATCAACGCCTTGGAGTTGCGCAGGCGTCCCAACACCAGGCTGGCCACTTTTTCCCAATCGATGGTCTCCCCCAGCCCTTTGATAACCTCTGGCCCTTGGCTGCGCAGGTAATCTTGGATCCCGTCGCGGAGGGCACGGCGCAACTGACGCACGGCGGAAACCGGCAGGTTTTGCAGCGAGAGGTTCTGCAGGATCTCGGTCAGGCGGCGGGAGGCGTTGATGTCTTTGAGCAGATCTTCCAAGATGGCTTCTGCCCCTTCCGGCTCTTCTAGACAATAGGTGCGCAGGCGCAACAGGGCATTTTTCAGGCCGAACAAGTTGGCCACCACCCAGTAGGAGCCGGTCGCTCGTTCACGAAACTCCTCGTCAAGGGATTCGATGTTGCGATCGGTGAGAAAGTCCACCAAGTTCTGCCGCAACACCTTTGGGGGCAGCGCCTGCTTCAGGATCCACTCCGAGAGCTGCTTGGCCTGCTCGGCACTGAGACGCAGCTCCAGCAACACCTGGTCGAACAGTTGGTTAATCGGCCCTTCCAAAAAGGTTTCTTGACGGGCCAGCACCTTCACCAGGCGGGGCAACGACTCGTTAAACAGATCGGCCAAAATGCGCGCCAACACCTGGGCGGTTTGCTGCTGCTGCTCAGGGTTTTGCAGCCGATCCAGAGCTACCCCCAGCAGCCAGCGGATCCCAGCTTGCATGCGCTCGGTTTGCAGCAGCTTACGGGCCAGATTGTGCAGTTCCTCCGGCGTGAGCAGGGATCCCATGATGGTCTTGGCGATCTGCTTGGCCAGACGGGGTTGGTTCTGCGGGATCAAACCGGGGGTGAAGGGGATGCGCCAGCCGAAAACCCGATAGGGGCGGTAGGGCCGGAACAGCATTTTGATGGCAATGTCGTTAGTGAAATAGCCGATCACCAGCCCGGCCAGCGGGGGCACAACGTAGATCCAGAAGGCCATGGAAGCAATTGAGGGTGCTCTCTTCTACTCTACTGACCTGCCCCAGCGCAAGAGAGCGTTGACCAGTTATTGGATGATCAGGCTATCGGTCAGTTCCAGCTCCACCAGCGTATTGGGCTGTAGCGTCACCACCCGGTCAATATTGGTACTGCCTGCCGCAGCGCCGGCCAAGCTGCCGGCCAAGATCGGCAAAAAGCCCCATCCCCCCGTGAGGATCCCCAAGGCCAACCCACCTGCTGCCCCATAGCCTGCCCCGCGGGCTACAGTTGTGCCGACATCGGCGTTGCGATCCAACCCGACTGGTAGCGGCGCAGATTGGCCTCTCACCAAGTAGGTGGAAGAGCCGATGGTGAGGCGGTTGGCCACAAAGCGGCTGCCGACGACCCGCTCTTGGGGATCGGCGCTCTCCGCCTCCCGGCCAGACAACTTCAGTTCTCGGTAAACCGGCTCAAAAGTGCCCCACACTACACTCCCTGCCGGGATCACCACCTGGCCAAAGCGATCCACCACCGGCTCGGAGACTTCCAGGTGGCCGTTAATGGCCTGGTAGGGCTGGAAAGTGATGGGGCGGTAGACCGTGAGGAGAATACGGGTGCCGGCAGGCAGCTCGCCCCGCGTGGCTCCAGGGAGATCCCCACCTGGGCTGAGGTCGGGCCGACGTTGATAGGAATAGGCTTCGCCTTGGGGGAGTTGTCCACCTGGGGCCACTGGAACGGGCACCACCGGGATCGGATCCAAAACCGGAGCCGTGGGATCCAGCGGCATTTGCGGCACCTGAGGTACAGGCGGTAGGGCCGGTGGGGCGGCAGAGCTGGGGGAGGGCGGAGGGCTCAGCAAGGGCAAGGTAGGGACGGGATCCCCCCTGGGGGGCACCGGCTGAGGGGTGAACTCGAACTGCTGAGCAGCAACTGGGGTAACGGCACCGGCTATCAACACCCCCCAAAAGGAACTCCTCTGCAACAAATGCAGGAACGGCTGCAAGGTTGAGCTCATGGATCCCATCCGGTCGCAACTGGCAGTAGCTTAACATCCTGCCCCGCTTGTGCCCACTAGATTTAGTAGGTATTAAGGGATCGGAAGCTCTTAAAACACTATTGAGCCTGTTCGGGGTCTGGATCGAGTTTTCCCTAGGGGCTGGGGGAAGGAGAAGGAGTCGGTCCGCCGGGATCCCCTGGCTGGGGGGCTGGGGATTCTGGCTTAGGAGACTCTGTAGCCTCACTCTCCTGAGCCTCGGGGCTGGACTCCGGCTTGGGTTCTGCAGGAGACCGTCCTTCTGGAGAAGGAGAAGGTGAAGGCTCTCCGCCAGGCTGTGGAGTGGGAGTGGGTGTAGCTTCCGGCGTTGGGGTCAGAGCTGGAGTCGGCGTTGGGGTCGGTGTGGGCGTGGCTGTCGGTGTTGGGGTTGGTGTTGAAGTCAGCGTGGGAGTGGGTGTTGCTGTCGGTGTTGGGGTTGGGGTTGGTGCGGGTGTTGGAGTTGGTGTGGGAGTGGGCTGGGCGGCCTGCACCTGGAAAGACCACTGCTGGATGGTGGTGTTGCCGCTGGTATCGGCAATTTGGACGGCGATCAAGGTCGGCCGATTGGTGGGCAGCGGCTCGGCTGGGGTGTAGGTAAAGCCGGTGCGGGTGAGCTGGGCTTGGGCGGTGACATCCACATTGTTCACCAGCAAGGTAAAGCTATTCAGGTCAATTCCTTGGTCATCTTGGAAACGGGCTGAGATGGAGGGGCGAGAGTTGTCGGTTAGGGATCCGTTGGGAGGGGCCAGTTCGCTGATGGTGGGGAAGGTGGTGTCGGTCACCCGCCCGATGGTGATGGTCTTATCCGGCAGCTGCACCAGGGTTACCAGTCCATCCCGCTCCAAGCGGGCAAAAACAGGCGCTTCTGAGGCCCGGTCTTGGCTGCGGAAGGTGTAGCTGCCCTCGTATTGCCCTGGGCGGGTTTCCTGCAGTGGCAGGTTGTAGGCAATGCCGGGGATGGAAAACGATCCCTGCGCCCCTGGGGATCCCAGCAAAAACACGGTAACGGTATCCCCTGGGTTTACGGATCCCAGCTCTTCGCGGGCGAAGAAGGTTCTCACCTCTGGAGCGGCGGGCAGCGTTTCTACCAGAGGCTCAATGGGAATGTCCGGCGTGGTCAGGGGTTCGGGCGTAGGAGTGACCTGGGCAAGGAGCTCGGTACGGATCCCAGGGCCGGGAATGGCAGCCCCCACCGGCGGATCCAAATTGGGCACCTGGCCCACCTTGGCCAGCGCTTGGTAGGTAAGAGCAGCCACTTCCCCCCGCGTGGCCACCGCCTGGGCATTCAATTGGGTGGGGTTGGGGTAGAGCACCAACAGCCCTTCCTGAACTGCTGTCGCGATGGGGGCGCGGGCAAAGTTGGGAACCAAATTGGCATCGCCGAACGCGGATAGGATCGCGTCAATTTGACCGGGATCCTCGATGAGCCTACTGTTGGTGGCGGCACGGGTCAGGACAGTGATGGCCTGCGCACGGGTGAGCACATCGTTGGGGCGAAAGGTGCCGTCCGGAAAGCCGGAAACAAACCCTGCCGCTGCCGCCGCGCCGATGGAGGGAGCCGCCCAACTGGGAATGGGATCGGCAAAGGAGCGCACAGGAACGTTGGTATCTAGGCCAAAAGCCTTGGTGACAATAACGGCAAATTGGGCACGGGTGATGGATTCATTGGGACGAAAGGTGCCATCCGGGAAGCCGCCGATGATCTGCCGTTCATTCAACCCAGCAATGTACTGGGCACCCCAATAGGTGCTGATATCGGACAGTTGGGCCCAAGCGGGATCCCCAAGCCAGGCCAAGCTGCTGCAACTGATCACCAAAGCCGCAGTCTTCCAACCCTGCCAAAGGGAAAGCTCACGCATCGTTCACACCTCAGGTTCTGGGTACGGGATTTACAGTCTTGGATCCCCACTCTCGGTTGGGAGGGGCCCTGGAAGTTGGCCGGACAGAAGTGTAGGAGAGGATGATCCAAACCGCACATCCAGACGAGGAAACCTTCTGAAAAGTTCTATTTGGCCACCGGTTTCGCCAACCTCTTAAGGGGCAGGATTGGGGTAGCGCTGGTGAACCGCTTCGATCTCCGCCAGGATCTGCGGGGACAGCTCCACATCCAGGCAACTGAGGTTCTCTTTGAGTTGGGTCAGGCTGGTGGCCCCAATGATGGTGCTGGTGACAAACCAGCGGCTGCGCACAAAGGCCAAAGCCAACTGGGCCGGTGTCAGACCGTGCCGGCGGGCAATTTGCACATAGGCGGCCACCGCTTCTTCCACATTCGGCTTGCGGTACCGCTGGCCAAAGCCTTCAAACAAGGCCAAACGGGATCCCGGCGGCTTCACCCCCCCCAGATATTTGCCCGTCAGCAGCCCAAATCCGAGCGGGCTGTAGGCCAGCAAGCCCACCTGCTCGTGGCGGCAGACTTCCGCCAGGCCCATTTCAAACGTGCGGTTGATGAGGCTGTAGGCATTCTGAATCGAGACCACCTTGGGCAACCCCAGTTGCTCGGCCACCTGGCAGAACTTGCATACTCCCCAAGGGGTTTCGTTGCTCAGGCCGATGTAGCGAATGAGACCCTCTTGCACCAATTCCGCCAGAGCCTGCAACTGCTCGGCAATGGGAACGGTGGGCCGCTCCTGGCTGGGATCGTAGGCAACGCCCCCAAACAGGGGCACGTAGCGATCCGGCCAGTGGATCTGGTAGAGGTCGATGTAGTCGGTCTTCAGGCGTTTGAGGCTATCGGCCACCGCCTGCTTGAGGTTGTCGCGGGTGATGGACAGGGATCCGCCGCGAATCCAATGCCAGGGCCGACCAGGGCCGGTGATCTTGGTAGCCAGGATCAGGCGATGCCGCGGTTGGTGTTGCAGCCACTCGCCGATGTAGCGCTCGGTGGATCCCTGGGTTTCCGCCCGCGCCGGCACCGGGTACATCTCGGCGGTATCGATGAAGTTGATCCCGTGCTCCACCGCGTAGTCGAGCTGTTCGAAAGCCTCAGACAAAGTATTCTGCTGCCCAAAGGTCATGGTGCCCAGGCAGATCTCGGAAACTTGCAAAGGGCTGTGGCCAAGCTGGCGGTAGCGCATGGGGAATCTCCGTCTCCAACCCTAGACAGCGCGCCAGTCCCCATTGTGCCCAAAACCTGTCGGCCTACGGGATCCCCCGCTATGCCCCCGTTCCTATTTCGGTGCGGATCCCAGCAGAGGAACGTACTCGCGGTAGAGCTGACCCAAAATTTCCAGACCGATGCGGGTGCGGCTATCGGGGGGGCGAGCCTCAATGGCCGCCTTGACTTGCAAAATCGTGCCCACCGGATAGGGGGAGCGCAGCTCCTCCCGCTTGCCCAAAAACACATCCGTAAAGTAGTCGATCAGCCGCTTGACTTCCCCCACGTCTTTGCGGGAAATGTCCATATCCAAAACGGTGGTCAACTTGGCCCGCATAGCCTGAAAACTTTGCTGGCCGGTGTTGAGGGCCACCCGTTTGGCCAGGCTATCCACCACAATTTGGGTGATCTTCTCCACATTTTGGGTGACGATTTCTCGGTGGCGGGCGGCAAAGCGCAACTGAACCTCATCCAGAAATCGTTCTCGTTCCAGAATCTGGATGCCCTGTTGCTCCAAATCCACCCCATAGCTCTGCAATTGCTTATACTGATTCAAAACCCATTGGTTGTAGAAGGAATCCGCCAAAACTCGCCAATAGCCGATGAGGGTGGCCTCGGCAGAGGGAACGCTGACCAAATAAGCTTCGCTGGTGATGTGGCGCAAATGCTCTGTCAGCTTGTCTCGCTCCTTCTCATCCAAGTAGGAGGTGCGCGGCACCCAAACTGCCCCGTACTCGCTTTTCACCTCCCCGGGCAGGGATCCGAAGAGGGTGTCAAAAAACTGATGAATGCTGAAGAGAAGAAACTTTCCCGGATCCTGAAGGCGGTTGAGCAGTTCCTGTTTTTTCTCCTCCTGATATTGGGCCACCAATTGCTGGGCCTCGGCGATCTGGCCGCGGGCCACCTCCACATCTTGCCGCAGCTTTTCAATCTCTTCTGAGCTCACCATCTCAACGCCGGCAGGCTCCCGTTCCCCGCTGAAATAGCTGCCCCCCGGCCCGGTGCCCCCAATCCCCACCAGGGGAGCGTCGCTGTCGTTGTCCAGGGTTAGAAGGCGAGCAAGAGCCTGGAGTCGAGCCTGCCGATTGGAGGAGCGCAGGGATCCCAGCTCCACCGGATCCCCACTTTCCCAACCGTCCAGCCCGCCGATGCGGTAGAGCGTGTAAAAATACTTGCTGAGCAGAAGCGCCAGCAGATGCCTGTTCTTGACCTCGTTGTACTCCAGGTAGGCTCGCAGACACAGTTGGAAGGCGATGTTGGGCAAGCTGCGACACACCCTCATAATCTGGGTGTAGACCCTTTGCAGGTGAGGCCGAAAGCTGCGTGGGATCGCCTCGGGCCGTAGGCCGCGCAACAAGAACTCCTGCTGGCGCAGATCTTGAGGGGTAAAGTAAAAACTTTCTTGCCAAAGCAGCTCATCCAAGTCACGGGCAAAAATCGGTTTCAAATGGTCGATGATTTGCACCACAACCGACTCGGTGAAGACCGGTATAATCTTTTCGATGTGAAGCTGATCGTAAACGGAGCGCAGCCGCTCGCTGCGGAAGTCTTCGATGGAGATCAGCCCCTTCATAGTCCCGATCCGACCATCGCTCAGCAGGAACTTATAGACCACTTCGGCAGTGGCCCCTGGGGAGAGAACAAGAGTTCCCGTCAAGTCAGGGCAGATTTGCAGGGGGCGTAGCAGGCGGCTGGTTTCACTGACGCTGAAGCAACTCCAAGCTGCCGGGTTTAACACCACCGACGATAGGGAGGCCAACAATTGCTTCTCGTCCAAGTCCTCCAGCCGAATTTCTCCCCTGTGAGCTTCGCTAGGTCCCGGAGGCAAGCTCGCCCGCGAATCCTGAACGGCGGAAGGGGATAAGGATGGGGGAGATGTGCTCATGCGGTAAAGGCTATTGAATCTTAACGTTCACTCTAAGTCGGCGAAGGATGGATGAGTGTGATCTGTATCTCTGTATCCAATGAAAGTCTCTCAAGAAGAATCTGCCCAGAATCTGCCTCGAATTGTCTCCCGCCACCAGTATCTGGAAACGGTTAGCTTTTGGGTAGCGTGCAACCACGGTTTTGAGGATCCACAAATCGATACGCACCTTCAGCTCCGATGGATGAAGCTGTTGAGGCCTTCCCCGTTGTCGTGAACTGCTTGCCGAGCCGGTTTTCCTGCTGCAACCCCTAAGCTAGGATGAAAGATCTGCCTATCGGTATGGGATATCGGGCTGGAGTTGGGTTTGAATGCGTTTTGACTTCAGGATTGGGGTGCAGCGGTCATGACGACCATTTTGATTGTTGACGACGATCCCACAATTCGGCTGGTGTTGAAGCGATCCCTGGAACGACAGGGCTACACCGTGGAGATGGCCAGCAACGGTTCCGAGGGGCTGGAGCAAGCCCACCTGCTGGTGCCGGGGCTGATCATCTGTGACTGGATGATGCCGGACATGGATGGGCTGGAGGTTTGCCGACGCATCAAAGCCGATCCCAAGTTTTCCACGACGTTTTTTATTTTGCTCACCGCCCGCACTGAGGTGGAAGACCGCATCCAGGGCCTGGATGCCGGAGCAGATGAGTTTCTAAGCAAGCCCATCGACCCCAATGAGTTGCGGGCACGTGTGCGAGCCGGATTACGCTTACACCAGCTCAGCTATGACCTGCAGCAGCAAACGGCCAGGTTACGGGCAGAATTGGCCGAGGCGGCCAGCTATGTGCGTTCTCTCCTGCCGGAGCCGGCCTATTTTCCCGACTGCAAAGTGACCCTCGAGTGGCGCTTTTTACCCTCCCAGGAATTGGGGGGAGATTCGTTTAACTATCATTGGCTGGATGAGGAGCACCTGGCCATCTATCTGCTGGATGTGTCGGGGCATGGGGTGGGATCCGCTCTGTTGTCGGTGTCGGTGATGAACCAGTTGCGCACTCAAGGCTTGGCCGATGCCGATCCCCGCCAGCCGGACGCGGTCTTGCGCGCCCTCAACCACTCTTTTCAAATGGGATCCCACCATGAGATGTACTTCACCCTTTGGTATGGGGTTTACCAGCCGGGATCCCGTCTGCTCTCTTTTGCCAGTGCCGGCCACCCACCTGCCCTGCTCATCCAGGGTCAGGATTCGCTCCTGCTGAAGACTGCCAACTTGCCCATTGGCATTTTGCCCGACCTCACTTTTCAAAGGGATCAGGTGCGGATCCCCGAGAACAGCCATCTCTACCTGTTCAGTGATGGAGTTTACGAAGTCATAAACCCCCAGAGAGAAATCTGGGGGCTGGACAATTTGATAGCCCTGCTGAGCAAGGGCGCTGGCAATAGTTTGGATCAGGTGATCCATCAGGCCCAATCCTTTCAGGGGCGGACGGACTTTGAGGATGATTTCTCCCTGCTCCGGATCAGCTTTGGTTAGAGGTGAGTTATGGCTATTGCAAGCTGCTTTGAGGCGATCCCCTGACCAAAAGGCGCGGCAAGCCCCGTCCTTCAGGGCAGGGAAGGATAGCGCCGACCGTAGCCGACGCCCTTTAAAAACGCAGTGTCGGCCATGTG